>JAJTBM010000093.1 GCA_021286885.1 Rhodocyclales bacterium | reverse complement strand
GCAGATCGTGGGCGGTTTTCATGGGGGCTCCGAGGGGTGGGCGAGAAAATACACGGGGATTATCAGCATAATCTTATGCTCCACGCCGCGCCTACCGCAAGCCAGCTACCCAAAGGAAACCTAGTTCTATACCCCATCCCCCAAGGCCTTGATGCGCCGGTACAGGGTGCGCTCGCTCACCCCCAGTTGCCGGGCCAGGGCCTGGCGGGGGCCCGGATAGGTGCGCAGCAGTTCGGCCAGACGCACGGGGTCGTCCAGGAGGGTGGCCGGGCTGGATGGCGGGGGGGTGGAGGGCAGGGGGGCCGATGCCGTGGCGGCCCGCAGCTCGGCAGCCCGCACCTCGGCGGGCAGGTGTGCCCGGTGCAGGGTGTCGCCATCGCATAGCAGGCTGGCCCGTTCCAGGATGTTGCGCAGCTCCCGCACATTGCCCGGATAGGCATGGGCCTGGAGGGCGTCCAGCGCATCGAGGGAAAGCTTGAGTGCCCGCTCCGGCGCCACCCGGGCGAGCAGGGCCTCGGCCAGCAGGGGGATGTCTTCGGGCCGTTCGCGTAGGGGCGGCAGTTCGATGGGAAAGGTATTCACCCGGTAATACAGGTCGTGGCGGAAGGCGCCGCTGGCCACTTGGTCTTTGAGCTGGCGGTGGGTGGCCGATACCAGCCGGATGTCGGCCCGTTGCAGCTCGGTGCTTCCCACCCGGCGGTAAGTGCCCGTTTCCAGCAGGCGCAGCAGCTTGACCTGGAGGGGCAGGGGGATTTCACCTAGCTCATCCAGAAACAAAGTGCCGCCCCGAGCCGCTTCCACCAGTCCCGCCTTGCGCTGGGCGGCCCCGGTGAAGGCGCCCCGTTCATGGCCGAAGAGCTCGCTTTCAAACAGGGTTTCGGACAGCCCCGAGCAATCCACCGCCACAAAGGGCGCGCTGGCCCGCCGGCTGGCCTCGTGGATGGCCTGGGCCACCAGTTCCTTGCCGGTGCCCGATTCGCCCAGCAGCAGCACGCTGGCCTCGCTGGGCGCCACCCGGGCCACCAGTTCAAGCATCTGGCGGAAGGCCGGGGCGCGCCCGATCAGGCCCCGCGCATCGGCCAGGCCCCGGGCCACCGGCAGGGGCTCCAGGCGTTCGATGAAATAGGCGATGTCGCCGGCCCCGTTGCGCAGGGGCGAAAGCTCGATGTTCTCGTAGCGCTCGCCCAGGGGCGTGTGATGCAGATGCACCACCCGTTCGCGCTGGCCCGAGATCAGGCTGCGCGCCAGGGGGCAGGATTCCCCTGCCTGGTCGCAGGGCACTGTGTAGTGGTGGGAAACCTCGTAGCAGCGCCGCCCCACCACGCTGCTGCCGGTTGGGCATTGGGCCCGGTAGGCCGCATTGGCCGCCAGGATGCGGTAATCCCGGTCGCACAGGATATGGGGCTCGGCCAGGGTATCCAGAAACGACACCAGCTCGGGGAGTTGCAGTTCGGCCATGGCGGTGGCTCCGGCAAGAGGGGGGTGGCAGGGACTGCCAGAGGCTGCCAAGTCTGCCAGATTTGCGGGGCTCGGGCTGTCATGGCAGTGCGTGGCAGGGGGCGCGCTGGCGGGGTGGTCGGGCAGGGGCTTGATCTGCATGATGTTTTTGCTCGGGGGCGGCATGGCACGGGACTTGATATGCAAACACCGCACCTCCCCGGGTGCCCGCGATTAAAAAAGCACCAACCCCAAACCACCTCCCCCGGAGTTTCCCCCCATGTGCCCTGCACCCGTTGCCTGCCCCTCCTGCCAGCCCGCCGGGCTGGATGCCCCTGGCCGTCGCCAGTTGCTGTTTGCCACGGCGGGCGCCAGTGCCCTGGCGGGGCTGGGTGTGGCGGTGCCCTTGGTGGGCAGCCTGACGCCTTCGGAGCGGGCCATGGCGGCGGGGGCGCCGGTGGAGGTGGATATCAGCAAGCTGGCCCCCGGGGAGATGATGGTGGTGGAGTGGCGCGGCAAGCCGGTCTGGATTCTGCACCGCAGCCCCGAAATGCTGGCCTCTCTGGAGAAAGCCGCCCCGCGCCTGCTGGACCCGGAATCCCGGGCAGAAAGCCAGCAGCCCGAGTACGCCCGCAACCTGCACCGTTCCCGCAACCCCGCCTTGTTTGTGGCGGTGGGCATCTGCACCCATTTGGGCTGCTCCCCGTCCAGCGCCTTCCAGGCCGGCAACCCGGCCCTGGGGGCCGATTGGCCCGGCGGTTTTCTGTGCCCCTGCCACGGCTCCACCTTCGATCTGGCCGGGCGGGTGTATCAGAACAAGCCTGCCCCCAGCAATCTGGAAGTCCCGCCCCATTACTACCTGAGCGAAGGGCGCCTGCTGATTGGTGCCGATGGCCCCGGCGCGGCCTGAGTCATGCAGCCCGGTTTTGATGCGGACGCGCCCAAGGCCGAGCAGGGCTTCCGTCGTCTGGCCCTGCTGAGCGGGGTCGTGCTGGCCGTGCTTTTGATGGGGCACCCGGAAGTGGCTCGTAACCGCTGGGGGGATCCCGATTGGCCATCACTAGTCTGCCTGCTGGCCGCCATGGGGGCCGGGTTGAGCAGCGGGCTGGGTGTGCGCCCCCGGCGCCCCTGGCTGGAGAGCCTGCTTTCCAGTGGCGCATGTTTGGCCTGGCTGATCCTGGCACTGGTCTGTTTGCTTGCGCGCTGAGCGCAGGTTTACTTAAAAATTATGATATTTAAATGGTGTTAAATCATGCCGCTGATGATTACTGCCGAATGTATCAACTGCGACGTATGCACCCCCGAATGCCCCAATGAGGCGATTGCCATGGGGGCCGTGCATTTTGAGATTGATGCGGGTTTGTGCACTGAATGCAAAGGGTTTTTTGATAGCCCCGAGTGCCAGAATCTGTGCCCGGTGGATTGCATCGTGCCCGTGCAGTGTGTGTGACTTCATACGCTCGTTCATGCATTTTCGTTACATTGTGGGGCGGGTGACATGGTAGATTGACATACATCTGAAACAAGGACGATGTCATGTTCAATCACATTCCCCTCTCGTCGATGCTGCGCGATGACATGCCCACTCGCGCCTATCAGGATTGCTGTGTGATCGATCTGCCGGCGGACGTGCAGAGCATCGACCAGCTCCTTGCCGCTTTCTTCCGGGGTGCGCCTGAATGGTTCCATCTGCTCCTGCGGCTGCGCAACCGGCTGGTGTCGCCCCTGGGCTTCAAGACCGCCCAGGTGCCCCGCCGCCCGCCCCTGCCGCCCTACCAAGTCGGCCAGCAGGTTGGCCTGTTCCGCATCTACGCGCTGGAGGCCGATGAGGTGGTGCTGGGCGAAGAAGATACCCACCTGCGCTTTCGCACCTCTTTGCATCTTTCCCCCGGCCCTCGGGGCCCCCAGCTGGCGGTGTCCACCTGGGTCTATCCCCACAACAGCGTGGGCCGCGCCTACTTTGCGCTGATCAAACCCTTCCACCGCCGCATCATGCCGGTGATTGCCCGGGCCACCCTGCGCCAGCTGGACGGGGCGACGCTTCAATAAGGCTTTTCAGGCTGGCGAGTGTCCGGCCCCTGGTTGCACCGCCCTGACAGTCCTGCCGGATGCCACATCCGCAGGACTTTTTTTTGGCATGCCCGCCTATGTAGGCCACATCAAGGGCTACATCAAAAAATTTCTTTGACATGCGCTATGATCCAGGGCTTTCAACCACCTGACATCGTCCGCCATGTCCTCGCTGCGTCTGTCTGCCCTGTCCGTGCTTGCCGCCCTGATCTCCAGCCCCGTGTGGGCAGGGGCTGAAGTGATCCGCACCCATCCAGCCCTCACCGCCTACACCAAAGAATACTTCATCGCCTACAAGCACAAGGCTTTCGCCCAATCCCCCAGCGGGAGCTGGGCCTGGCGGGCCGAGCGCACCAGCCCCAAATTCGCCCAGCAAGACGCCCTGGCCGCCTGCGAAGCCTTCCGCAAAGAGGGCGAGGCCCCCTGCGTGGTGGTGAATGTGGATGATGAATGGGTGAAGTCCCAGCCCTGAACACCCCTGGCGTGGGGTGCGGTTGACGTTCTGCCACACGTTCTCCCCACGCCTTTTGCCTGTGGGCGGGCACACTGAGGTTTTCGCCGTTTGGAATCATCCATCATGTCCTTGCTCGCCGCCGACGCTGCCGCCTATGGCTGGCAGGATCACAAATGCCAGCCCCTCACAGGCGCTGCAGCCGCCACCCCGCCCGACCCGTCCTGCCTGCTGACTGCCTTCACCCACGCAGCCCCGGGCTGGGTGGATGGGCTGATGCGCTTGCGGGATCGGGTGGTGGCACCCCTGGGCCTCAAGACCGGGGCCGGTGACCCCTTCGTACTCCAGGGGCCCTTGCAGCCGGGCGTGCAGGTGGGCGTGTTCCGGGTGCTCGCCCTGGGCCCCCATGAGCTGGTGCTGGGGGAGGATGATCGCCACCTGGACTTCCGCCTGTCCTTGCTCTGGCAGCCCGGCGCCCTGCATGTGACCACGCTGGTGCGCCCCCACAACCTGGCCGGGCGTGCCTATCTGGCGCTGGTGAGCCCCTGGCATCACCTGATCGCCGCTGCCATGGGGCGACGCATGGCACGGCTGCTGTAGCGCCCCCTTCAGTGCCCCCTCAGCGCCACCACGCCTTGGCCAGACCGGCCTGGCGCAGGGCTTGGGTGATGGTGCTGAGGATGGACTTGCCCAGGGTGCAGCAGATGAAGCCCTTGAGCAGGCGGGCCAGCAGGCTGGGCCAGAAGGGGAGGGCATTGATGGCGGTGCCCACCACCTGGCCCAGACGGGCTTTCACCATGTCTTCGACCGGCACCGCATCGCCCGGGCGTGGGGTGTCGAGGGCAAAGGCCTTGGCGGGCCAGGGCGCCTGGCCTTGTTCAGGGTATGCGCTGCCCAGGAGCGGGATGATGGGATGCTTCTGAGTGTCTGCATGGTCGGTGACACCAAAGAGCGGGTTGTCGGCGGGCAGCGTGAACCAGGCCTGGAGAAAACGCTGACAGTTGCGGCGCCCCAGGTAGAAATCATGCTCCCGGAAGGCCGGGCTCAGAAAGCCGCCAAAGGCCGACAGGGGCGAACAGGCGAGGGCGCCGCTGCCCGAGATCGACGGTTCGCCGGCAGGGCTGCGGATGGCGGTGAGCAGGAAACGGCTATATACGTTGTCATCGCCCGCCAGATGGAAATCCTGGCTCGAATAACGGGCATTGCTCAGGCAGGCCCCCGCCAGGCCGCCGACGGTCTGGAACAGGGACGGGTCGCCGCTGACCCCCGGGCTGACTTCATCCGAGAACGGGTCTATCAGAATGATGGCCCGGTTGGCTTCCTCGCCGCTGCGGGGGTTGGAGCCCAGCAGGCCGGCCAGATGGCGGCGCGCCAGTTCGACCGGCTCGTTGTTGAACACGCCCCCATCCACCGCCGTGAAATGGTAAGCCGCCTGGGGATTCTGGTTCCAATTGGCCCAGGCGGGTTCCCACACGCACACCTCCGGGATCTGCACGATTTTGGGATAGGTACCCTGGAGCCCATGGGTGATGACCGGTTGGTACAGGTAATGCCAGGCCGGGCGGCTCAGGCTGACCGGCGGAAAGCCCACCGGAAACGCGCCGGTGGCCCGGGCGAAGTGGGTCACGTCCTGCCAGGGCGTGAAATGGTCGGGGGGATTGGGCAGGCTGGTGACCTGGAGCGCATCCGGCCAGCCGCTCTGCTGCAGGGATGCCCGGGTGTAATGGCATTCGATGCGCACATAATCGGCATGCTTGCGGTAATTTTGCCCCCGGTTGCTGCCGGCACTATAGGCCACCTTGTAGGGCACCCCGGTCAGGTTGGAGAGGGTCAGCAGCAGGGTCAGGGGCTCGCTCACATAGGGCCGGGCCGAGGCGGGCGCCAGCGGCCCCGTAGGAAAGTCTGCAATGTCGGCGCAGCCCTGGAGCAGGGGGCCGGGGTTCAGCAGGGAGCGCAGCGTACCGGCATTGGGGCCGTCCTGCAGGTCTTTGCCCGCACAAAAGCCTTCGATATCCAGTGTCTGGGTCCACAGCCGGAACAAGGGGTTGGCGGCTGCCGTGGCTGGCGAGGGGGGCGCATCGGGGGTGTAGCTCACGTGCACAAAATCGTAGGCCAGGGCCTTGGCCAGGGTGGCGGCACACACGCCCCCGCCTGAGGTGCCGGCGATCACCTTGAGCACCACCTTATGGCGTTGCCAGGGCGGCAGCGTCTTGCCGGCCTGGAGGGCCTGCTGGCGCGCCTGTTCCCACTGCTCCAGCGCCTCGATCAGAAAGTCCAGCACCCCTGCCGTCCAGGCCCCCGCCGACACCGTACCGCCCAGGGTCAGGCCGATTTCAAAGCAGCCCGGGGCGGGCGGCGGGCTGACCTGGATGTTTGGCTGGGCAAACCAGCGGCGTGCGCCATCCGGGGTGTGGGGATCGGGTGCGGGTGTTGTCATGGGGGCCACCGTGTCTTGAAGAGGGATTGGCGCCGGGGCAGCAGGCGCCAGCCCGGCGTGCGTGGATCACGCCCTCTACAAGTAGATGACACGCTTTGAGGCGTCAATGAAATGTGCATTGTTTTGGCGGACCCCCATGGTTTTTTACGTTTGCCGCCGGCCCCTCTAAGCCCAATGGATCATGGCCCTGCCGCCCCGGAGTCCGTATCCTCCCGGGCTGCATGCAACGCAATGATCTGGAGTCTGGGCGATGTGGAGTTTTGCCGTATTTTTGCTGCTGATCTGGTGGGTGACCCTGGGCGTCGGGATCATCAGCACCATGGATTACCGGGGCGCCGTGGCCCGTTTCTGCACCGGAGTGCGCCGGGTGCTGCCCGTGCCGGTGCTGCACCAGCCCCTGTTGTGGGGGATGGGTTTCATCTGTCTGCCCCTGGCCATCTGTTACCGCTACCCCAGGGCGTGGTTCTGGATCGAGTCCGTCGCCCTGGTGTTGATGGTCTTGATCGGCGTCGCCAAGTGGGTGTTTGGCTGGGAAGAGTGAGTCGGAGCGCTGAGTTGAAGCCTTGGGTTGAAGCCTTGAACTGAAGCGGGCTCAGTCCGGCCCGTAGAGCCGGTCGGTCAGAATCGAAATCAGGATGCCCAGCCCCAGCCCCGCCAGCACGGGCAGGGTTTCCGGGTTGTCGGGCACCGCCAGCAGGGCCAGGGCCGGGCCCGGGCAGTAGCCGCAGATCCCCCAGCCCATCCCGAACAGGGCCGAGCCCAGCACCAGCCCCAGATCCGCCCGGGTCGCGCCCGATACATGAAAGCGCTCACCCAGCACCGGGCGCGGGCGGCGCAGGATGAAATGGAAAGCCACCCCCGTCACCCCCACTGCGCCGCCCAGCACCAGCATCAAGGCCGGATTCCAGGCCCCCGCCACATCCAGAAAGCCCAGCACCTTGAGGGGCGAAGTCATGCCCGACAAGGCCAGCCCCAGCCCGAACAACAGCCCGCAGGCCAGATACGCAAGCCCGATCAGCATCATTGGATGCCTCCCAAGTGGCGCACCACATAGGTGGTCAGCACCGCCGTGCCCATGAAGATCCCCACCGCGATCACCGAACGCCGCGAACGCCGCGCCAGCCCGCACACCCCATGCCCGCTGGTGCAGCCCCGGGCCATGCCGCTTCCCAAACCCACCAGCAACCCGCCCAGCACCAGCA
This sequence comes from Rhodocyclales bacterium, assembly GCA_021286885.1. GTDB lineage: Bacteria > Pseudomonadota > Gammaproteobacteria > Burkholderiales > Rhodocyclaceae > Zoogloea. The sequence goes on along the minus strand of JAJTBM010000093.1, from coordinate 1,689 downwards.
GCACCGGCGGAAACCCGCTCCGGGCCTGGGGCAGGCTGCCCTGCCCATAGCCCATCAGCCCCGCCCCCAGCACCAGCCCGAGCAGAAACAGCATCCGCATCCCCCGCTCCGGGCCCAGCACCAGCCCGCGCAGCATGCCGCTGATACCCGCAATCCGGCCCGTGAGCACCAGCAGCAGCGCCGCCGCCGCACCAATCAAAAGCCCCCCCGCCAGGGGAGGAAGCCAGGTTTCTGCAATCATGGGGTGAAGCTCAAACGCTAAAGCGCGATTTTTGCATGTTGGGGGGCAGGTGGGGGGCTGGCGTTGAGGCGCAGGCTGTGCGGAGCTTGGGTACGCCGCCGGCGCAACCCGGTGTGCCGAATCCGTAACGCCAGTGGCGTTACGCAGGTGCTAGACTGAGCACGCCCCACACACAGGAACCCTCATCATGAGCGCCGCCCCCTCCGCCACCAAAGCCCCGCGTCGCGACACGCTCAACCTGCGTATTCCGCCCGAGGAGCGCAACCTCATTGATCGCGCTGCCGAAGCTGCCGGTAAAACGCGCACCGACTTCATCCTCAGCGCCGCCCGCCGCGCCGCAGAAGACACCCTGCTGGATCGCGCCATCCTTTCCGTCAGCCCCGAGGCTTACGCCGAGTTTCTCGCCCGGCTCGATGCCCCCGCCCAGAGCAACGAGCGCCTGCGCAAAACCATGCAAACCCCCGCGCCCTGGACCAAGGCCTGATGCTTCGCGCTCCCTGTCCGCTCAGTGCCGAACACGATCTATCCACCTTCGACTGCGGCGAACCCACGCTCAACGAATGGCTGCGCCGCCGCGCCCCGCAGAACCAGGCCAGTGGCGCATCGCGTACCTTCGTCTGCTGCGAAGGGAATACCGTGGTCGGCTACTACGCACTTGCCGCCAGCGCCGTCGCCCCGACGGCCACGCCGGGCCGCTTCCGCCGCAACATGCCCGATCCCATTCCCGTCGTCGTGCTCGCCCGCCTCGCCGTGGGCTCTAGCCACCAAGGCCAGGGGCTGGGCCGCGCCCTGTTTCAGGATGCCGCCCGCCGCGCCCTGCATGCGGCAGACGCCATCGGAGTGCGCGGCCTCATCGTGCATGCCCTGAGCGATACCGCCCGCGCCTTCTACCTGCAACTCGGGCTTGAGCCTTCACCGCTCGACCCCATGACCCTCATGACCACCTTCACCGACCTGCGCGCCGCCCTTGGGGAGGTTTGACAGGGGGCAACTGCAGGCTGAGTACGCCAACTACGGTGAAGTGATGCGCGATGAAGCGGGGTTGCATCGTGGGGTTTTACTGCAGCGTGTGAGTACTCTTGGCTCTGGGCTGCCTGTTGCACGTCGGGGATGAGCAACGGCAGGCAGGGAAGAAGCTTGTTGGGGAGGCTGAAAAAACTTGACCACTATAGCTCCAGGACTTCCCGGATCATGCGGACCTGGACGGGGTGCAGTTGGCTTACCCGCTCCCGGAGCTCGGCGAGCATCCAAAAGACGTCTTGAGGCGTGTCATGCTCAATCTGGAGCTTGCGCTGTGAGGCGACAGCGGTTCGACGGACCTCTTCCTGCTCTGCCTCCGATAGATTCAGCGCAGCGATCAAGCGTTCGACAAACTCTGCCGGTGGTGGCCCCTTGATTCCAACCTCCAGCGCTGAGAAGTAGCTCGTCTCGTAACCCATCTGCTCCGC
>JAJTBM010000092.1 GCA_021286885.1 Rhodocyclales bacterium | reverse complement strand
GGCGGCGAGCTGGCGGTCGTAGAAGGGGGCGCCTTCATCCGAGAGGGCGAGCAGCACGATGAGTTGCACGCCGGATTCGATGAGCTCGCTGGCGCGCTGGAGCAGATGCTTTTCGACGCCGCCTTCGTAGAGGTCGGAGATCAGCACCATCACCGTATTGCGCGGCTCCCGCACCAGGCCCTGACAATAGCCCACCGCCCGATTGATGTCGGTGCCGCCCCCCAGCTGAACGCCAAACAGCACCTCCACCGGGTCGCTCAGTTGCTCGGTGAGATCCACCACCGCCGTATCGAACACCACCATATGGGTTTTGACGGCGGGCAGGGAGGCCATCACCGCGCCAAAGATGCTCGAATACACCACCGAGGCCGCCATGGAGCCGCTCTGGTCGATACAGAGGATGATCTCGCGCTGGGTGCGGCGGGCCTTGCGGCCATAGCCGATCAGGGTTTCGGGGATGACACTGCGGTAATCCGCCTGCCAGTGGCGCAGATTGGCGCGGATGGTGCGTTGCCAGTCGATTTCGGCGTGACGCGGGCGGCGGTTGCGCTGGGCCCGATCCAGGGCACCCGTGACGGCGCTGCGCATGGGGTCTTCCAGCCGGCGTAGCAGCGCTTCCACCACCCGGGCCACCACCTGCCGGGCGGTGGAGCGGGTCTTTTCGGGGATGATGCCGCGCAGCCCAACCAGGGTAGCCACCAGATGCACATCCGGTTCCACGGCTTCCAGCATTTCGGGCTGGAACAGCATGCTGTGCAGGTTGAGGCGCTCGAAGGCGTCTTTCTGCATGACTTGCACCACCGGGCCCGGAAAATACTGGCGGATGTCCCCCAACCAGCGGGCGACCCGGGGCGAAGAGGCGCCGCTACCGCCGCGCAACCCGCCCTGGCTGTCGGGATCGTAGAGGGCGGTCAGGGCCGCATCCATGGCCACGTCTTCGCCCACCAGGGGCGGGCAGGCCTCGGCGGCCTCCCCCAGCACCAGACGCCAGCGGCGCAGGCGGGCAGCATCATCCAGCAACGGGGGCTGGTCTGCGGTTTCAGTCATGGGCAGTCTCCCGGGAGGGATTGAGGGGATCGAGGACATGGAGGGCGTCGCCAAGCGGGGCGGACTCCACCCCCAGGAGGCAGGCCAGCAGGGGCAGCACCCGGGCTGCCCGGGCGCCATCCCAACCCGGCCCGGCACTGGCCGAAGCGGCGTGCCCAGGGCGCTTGGCCCGTTCGCCCATCTGGCGGCGTTCGGGGCCGCTGAAGCGGGTGAAGCTGCGCCGCAGGAGCGGCAGTTCCTGAATGAACAGGGCTTCCGGCAGGCTGCACAGCCAGCGCTCCACCAGGTTCCAGAGGCTGTCATCGTGCAGCAGCACCATGCCACTGCCGTTGAGGAAACCATCCAGCCACGCGGCTGCCGGCCCCGGGGGCGTGCCAGGAGACAGGGCCCGCCCCATCAGCAAAGCCAGCTCATCGGCCTCCAGCCAGTGGTGATCCAGGGCCAACCGGGCTGCGAGCCCAGACACCAGCCCATGCACCTGGGGGCTGCGGGCGAGTTGGAGCAGGCTGGTTTGCCAGATCTCCAGCAGCGCCGTCTGACCCAGCACCCCCAGGGCCTGATCGGCCTTGGCCAAAGATTGCTGCAATTGCTCGGCGGCTGCGTTGTCCAGCGCCTGGCAGGCGCCCGGGAGGCCAATCGCCGCCCGGGGCACCAGGGCATCCAGCAGGTGGAGCACCTGGGCGCCGTCGGTGCCGCGCACGTTGCCGTAGCGGGCCACCTGGACGAGGGGCGGGATGGTGTCGAGGAGCTGGCCCACATCTGCCTCCAGGGCCGCCCGGTCTTCGAGGGCACGAGCCACCGGGCCCACGGCGGCAGGCAGGTCGGCCAGCAGCACCTGTTCCATGACCTCCGCCAGCCGGGCCAGCTGCCAGGCGTCCCGCGCCTGGGCCACGGCGCAGGCGGTGGCGGCATCTTCAATACTGGTGCCCCAGCGGCTCGCTTCGATCACCGCCAGGGCAAGCTCGGGGGCCCAGCACAGTTGCCAGGTTTCACCAAAACTGCCCCGGCGCCGGCCCTGATCCTGCTGCAACCGCCCCCAGGACACCTCCAGTAGCCGGAGCCTGTGCAGCAGCTGGCTGCGGCCCAGATCGGTGGGCTGGCGCAGATCCAGCTCCAGGGTGCGCCAACCCGCCTCCGGCTTGAGGCGCAGGCTTTTCTGGCAGCGGGCCAGATCCTGCTGAATGGGCAGGGCGGGCGTGTCGGCGGGAATGCTCCCCAGCCGGTCTCCCAGCACCAGCTGGCGGCGTATCAGGCTGAGGGGCGCCGGATCCCCCATGCAGACAACGCCCAGCAGGGCTTCGTCCAGTTCTTCGAGCCCGGGCCGGGGGCGGCCACGCAGGGCGGCGAGGGTTTCGGCCAGGCGCCGGGCCTCGATCAAATGGGCGGAGGAACAATCCAGATCCTTGTCCCGCAACAGGCGGCCAGCGCGCACCAGCCAGCCCAGGGCCCGGTCGGCCCCCGGGGTCTGGCCCGTCTCCCACAGATGTTCGTACCAGGCAGGGGCGGCGACCCCGGCCCCATAGCCGCTGGCCCGGCTCAGGTTGGCGTAAGACCAGGGCACCCAGGTGGCCGCCAGCTTGCGCTTGGGCAGGCCCTTGAGCAGATCGTTATCGGCCTTGGCGGCCGGCAGGCGGGACAGGGCCGGCAGATGCCAGGCGCCGCACACCACGGCGATGCGCTGGTAGCCGTCCTTGACTGCCTGGCGCAGACATTTGCGCATATGGGCCTCGCGCAGGGCCTCCCGCTCGGCCCGGGGGCCGGGGGGTGTGGGCAACTCGCCGCGCAGGGTTTCCATGATTTCACGGATGGCCTCGAACAGGGCCAGCCCATCGCCCCGCTCCTCCACCAGCTGATTCCACCAGCTTTCCCCATCCGGGTGGCCGGCGGCCTGGCCCAGCCAGTCGAGGGGGGCCAGGGTGAGCGCCATATCTTCGGCTGGGGCCAGCTCGGGGGCGGCATCGGGCGGGTCGGCGGGCGGCGTGTGCTCAGCATCGCCTTCGCCCCCCACCTCAGCCTCAGCCTCGGCCTTGGCCCGATCCAAAGCCAGACTGTGGGCCACCGGCAGATCCATGAAGCGGGTCGGAATACCCCGCGCCAGTCCGTGACGCAGGGCAATCCATTCGGGAGAAAAGGCCGCAAAGGGATAGAAAACCGCCTCCCGGGGCGCTTCCGGGTCGTACACCAGCAGGGCGACCGGAGGCACCAGGGCCGGGTCGAGTACGCTGGGCAAGACGCCTTCGGCTTCGGGCGGGCCTTCGATCAGCAGACAATCGGGGTCCAGGGCATCCAGGGCCTGGGCCAGGCTGCGGGCACAGCCCGGGCCATGGTGGCGGATGCCAAACAGATGCACGGGGCTGGTGCTCATGACAGGCCGGCCCCTCAGGCCAGTTCCCGGCAGGCCCGGTACAGATCCTTCCAGTCGTCCCGCTCCTTCATCACGGTCTCTTGGTATTCGCGCCACACCACTTCATCCTGCACCGGGTCTTTGACGATGGCGCCCACCAGGCTGGCGGCAATATCCCGGGCATGGAGCACCCCATCCCCAAAATGCCCGGCCAGGGCCATGCCGCTATTGATCACCGAAATCGCCTCGGCGGTGCTCAGGCTGCCGCTGGAAGCCTTGAGGCGCAGCTTGCCGTCTTCGGTCTGGCCGTTGCGCAGCTCGCGGAAGATCTGCACCACCCGGCGCACTTCCTGGAGGGCGGGCAGTTCGGCGGGCAGTTCGAGGGCGCGGCCCAACTCGGCCACCCGCTTGGTGACGATGGCCACTTCCTCATCGGCGCTGGCCGGCACCGGCAGCACCACGGTGTTGAAGCGACGCTTGAGGGCGCTGGACAGTTCGTTGATGCCCTTGTCCCGGTTATTGGCGGTGGCAATCACATTGAAGCCCCGCACCGCCTGCACCTGGAACCCCAGCTCGGGCACCGGCAGGGATTTTTCGGAGAGAATGGTAATCAGCGTGTCCTGCACATCGGCGGGAATCCGGGTGAGTTCTTCGATCCGGGCCATGCGCCCTTCTTCCATCGCACGCATCAGGGGGCTGGACACCAGCGCCGCCCGGGAAGGGCCTTTGGAGAGCAGCTCGGCGTAGTTCCAGCCGTAGCGCAATTGCTCCTCGCTGGTGCCGGCCGTGCCCTGCACAATCCGCGTCGAATCACCGCTGATGGCCGCGGCCAGATGCTCCGATACCCAGGACTTGGCGGTGCCCGGCACCCCGTAGAGCAGCAGGGCCCGGTCGGTGGCCAGGGTGGCCACGGCGGTTTCGATCAGGCGCCGGCTGCCGATGTACTTGGGCGTCACCTCAAAACCATTCTCCAGCCGTCCGCCCATCAAATAGGTGGTCACCGCCCAGGGGGACAGCATCCACTGGCTCGGGCGCTGGCGTTCATCCACCTTGCGGAGGGCTTCAAGTTCTTCGGCAAACAGTTGCTCGGCATGCTGGCGCAGGATCTGGCTCATCATCGCTCCATCGGATTGGGCAGGGGGACGGGATACAACAGCGGAGCGCCCACGGCATGAGCCGACCCCGGCGCCCCGGGCCGATTCTGGCACGGGGCCCGCCGGGGCCACCAGATTTTGCAGAAATTGTATGTCCTGACGTTTTACCCCGCAGCCATGCCCGACCGGGATGCCCAACGCCGCCGATACAACATCCCCAGCCCCAGGGCTGCGAGGCTGAAGGCGCCGGGTTCGGGGACTTGGCTCGCCACATCGCCAGCGGTATCCGACGCAGCAATCCGGAAATTATCCAATGCGGCATACCCCGAATTCACCAAATCAATGCGCAGGGTCACATTGCCATCCGTATTGCCCAGGGCATTCAGGGCCACCAAGGTCTCTGTCCAATTAAACAAATCGGCGCTGGGGCTACCAGGGATCTGCACTGTCACCTGGCTGAGCAGGGCCCCACGCCCCAAGCCCGCAGCGCCCCCTGGGTTGTCGTACAGGGAAAATTGAAAGATGGGATCATCACGCGAATAACAGCCGCACCCATAACCGCTGATTGAAATACGAGACAGATCCAGCCTTAAATTCAGAAACTTGTATGGCCCCACACTAAAAGAAAGCCCCAACAAGTCGTTTTCCCCCACTTGTTGCATCCCGAGGGCGTAGCTTCCACCTTTGCCGCTCGGATCAGAATAACCATGGCCAAAGGCCGTATTGCCCTTCAAATACAGGGTTTCCACCGTGCCGGCCTGAGCGAAATTGAACCCTGCTGGCTGCCCCCCGTACAGCGAATTGACCCCTCTGGTGATATTTACATCAAAACCTTCGTTATAAAAACCCACCGGTTTTTCAAAATCCTGGGCATATAGCAAAACCCCTGCGCTAGCGCTTTGAGCACCCAGCGCAAGGGCTGCCACAACACTCATTCCATATCCAAAAAGCTTGCCGATCTTCATGATGCACCTCCTGTTGAATTGGTGCACTCATGTTAATCGCATTATCTATAAGTCATTTACACAAATTAACAATAACGATAACTTATTAATAAAAAACAATTTTTCACATACGGTTTGAGTAAAAACATAATAGTTAATTCAATCGCACCAATCGACACGTCAACCGTTTTCTTTGCCCTGCAGCCAACGCCGCCGATACAGCATCCCCAGCCCCAGGGCTGCGAGGCTGAAGGCGCCGGGTTCGGGGACGCGGCCCACGTCGCCCGCCACATCCGAGGCGGCAATCTGGAGATTGTCGAAGGCACCGTAGATCCCACTGATCAGGTCAATGCGCAGGATCACGTTGCCGTTGGTGCTGCCCTTGGCGCTCAGGGGAAGGACGGCTTCGGTCCAGTCGAACACGGCCTGGGGCGAGGCCTTGCCGGTGATGTCCAGGGCGTCGAGCACCGCACCGCTGCCCAGGCCGCTCTGACCGCTCGGGTTGTCATAGAGGGTGAAACGGAACACGGGCACCAGGCCGTTGGCGGGCAGGCAGGGGCAGCCAAAACCGCTCACGTCGATGCTGGAAATATCCACCTTGATGTTCAGATAGGCATTGGTGCCCACGTTGAAGGCCATGCCGAGCAGGTCGTCCTGCTTGTTGTGCTGCATCCCGATGGCGTAATTTCCGCCCTTGCCGGAAGGATCGGAATACCCGTGCCCAAAGGCCGCCGAGCCTTTCAGGTAGAGGGTTTCGACCGTGTAGGTCTGGGTGAACTGACTGCCGTAGAGCTGATTGACGGTTTTGTAGATGTTGACGTCGTGGCCGTCGTTGCGAAACCCGGTGGGATTCTCAAAGTCCTGATAAAACAGCACCTGGCCGGCCTGGGCCGTCAGGCTGGACAAGCCCAGGACGGCGGTGCTGATCAAAGGAGCGACGATACGCGTAAAACAACGTTCAAAACGCACGGGGGCAAAACGCATGGCTGTTCTCCTGTTTTAGCTTTGTAAGCTTGGCGGAAACCAAGTCCATGCATTTTGGATTATGCGGTTAACATTTTTTCACCTATCTTTCGCCTCGCGATAACAATGATCCGATACACATTTTTTCACTTTTGAGGCAGATCAAATCCCGAACTGCCGGCGCAGGGCCGCCCACCGCAGCACTTGGGCCAGTGCATCGCCAAAGAACTGGGCGGTACGCTCATCGGCCGGGGTGCAGGCTTCTGGCAGCGCATCCGGGGCGAGCACACACACCAAATCCTGCAGCACCTGGCGCCAGGTGTAATCCCAGGCTTGGGCCGCAGCAGGCAGACACGCCCAGCAGGCCGCCCATAGCCAGCCGGAAAACTCCGGTGTGAGGCATGCCCCCGGGGGCTGGGTATCAATGATCTGGCGCACCAGAGGCAGGGCGTTCTTCTGCCCCCGGTCTTCCCACAACTGGCGCCAGCGCAGCATCTGGGCCGCCGGGGGCAACTGGGCCAGCAGTTGCTCGGCCGTGGGCAGCATGCCGGGGATGGGTTTGGAAGCGAGCACCACATCCAGCAGGGCCTCGGCCCAGGCGGGGTCGGGTTGGAGCATCAGGCGTTCGCCCCAGGCGCGCAGCAGGGCTTGGCTCCACATATCGGCCCGGGCCCAGGCCACCAGGGCGGCGGGGATCAGGCCGGTGCGGGTGGTCCACCATGCCAGGGGCAGATGACGGATCAGCTGGAACAGCCACCAGGCCCGCTCCCCCAGGCTTTCACTCTTGGGCAGCTTGGGCTCCAGGGTGTCCTGCTTCCAGGCCGGATCAAATTCGGTCGGCGGCGTGATCTGCCAGCCTCCTTCCGGGGTTGGGGCCAACAGGGCCGCGACCCGGCCCACCATGCGGGCAGCAAAATCCCGGCTTAAAGGCTGGGTGGATAGCAGCAAGGCGGCCCGGCTGCGCACCTCCTTGCTGCGCTCCTGGAGCAAAGCGTTCAGAAAGGCCTCGGCCCGATCGGTGTCGGCGTCCACGTCGGCATCCATGGCAGTGCGCAGCCGGGGCGCCAGGGCTTCCAACACGCTCAGTTTTTCGGCGGCGGCCAAGCTGCGCCAGTCGCTCTCGACCCGCGCCAACAACGCCTCCAGGGCCAAGGGGCCCGGTGCCTGGATCAGGCCCAGGCGTTCGGGCAGGGAGGCGCTATCCCAATCATCCAGACTGAGCCGGTGACCCTCGGCCCCCTGGGCGTACTGCCACTCTGAATTGATCCCCGCGAGCCAGGCCCCCCGGGCGCCCAACACGGGCGTCAGGGCGGGACGCAGGGCACGGTTACGGGCCCCCAGCGTGAGGGCCCGGGGCAACAGGGCGGGCGGCACCAACACGCCTTCCTGGCCCAGGGCGAGCAGGGCGTGGTGGATCAGGCGCTCGGGCCCTTCGTCCAAGATATCGGCCAGCGCCCCCCGACGGGTGCCTTCGGCCAGCACCGGCAGAATTTCGGCGGGGGCCACGCTGGGTTGCACCTCGGCCCCCTGGGGAGGCGGCTGGTAGCCGGCACGCTCGCCCACCCCCAGGATGCCGGCCAAGCGCAACAGACGCAGGGCATCATCCTGCTCGGGCGGGCATGCCGCAGCGGCCAGGGCGGCAAAGGCGGGCTCCAGGGCGGGGATCTGCAAGGCCCCACGCTGGGTACCCAGCAGGGCCTGATGGCCCAGTACATCCAGGGGATTCATGCGCATGTTCGTGTTCATGGTCATGGGGCTTGCTCCAGGTTGCGGGTCCAGATCAGTTCATCCTGCCAGGCGCTCAGGGGCAACAGCTGACGGCCATTCCATTCGCCCATCAGGGTCAGGGGGGCGCCACCGCTGCGGGCCAGCAGGGCCAGGCCCTGGGCGCGGGGCAGATCCAGCCCCCATTGCACTCCGTCGCCCACCGCCAGCCAATGTTCCACGTGGAACACCAACTGCACCCCGGCCAGCACCAACGGATGCAGGCTGCGCCAGGGCTGGGCGGCCCCGTGGGCACTCAAGGCCTCCAGACTGGCGGCCAGACTTGGGGCGGCTGGCACACCGCCCGCAGCCCCCATGCCACGCTCCACCAACTGGGCACGCAGGGGGTGATGGCTCGGATAAAAACCCAGGCGCAGTGCCAACTTTTGCCCGACCACAAAGCTTTCTGCAAAGACCCGGCTGCCGTGGGCGTGATCCACCAGCAGGGCGACCCGCCCCGTGGCATGCCCCTGCAACCACAGGCGGCGCGTCCAGATCTGCTGGTTTTCTTCGGCACTCTCGCCCAGCACCAGCCATTCGTCTTCCAGCACCTCCCCTTGCAGGGCGGCGGTTTTTTCCTGGGGCCAACCCAGGGCAGTACGCAGATCTTCCCAGACCAGGGCCGGGAGTTGCTCACGCCGGGCAAAGGCCGCCACCATCAGGCTCAGCCGACCAAACTCGGTGAGCACCCGCCGGGGCCAGTCTTCGCCCTGGCCTACCAGCGCACCGATCCGGCGCAGGGGCTCGGCCAGGCCGGGCAGTTGGTTATCCACCAAGCGTCGGGCCTGGGTATCCCAGACCTCCGGCTGCTGGGCGAGCTGGATCAGGCCCTGGCGCACCTGGTCGGCCATCCAGACTTCCAGATCCTGCAGACCAGCGGCCATGCGCTCCAGTCGGGCCGCTTCCCGCTTGGCGGCGGCCTGGGGGTCGGCCACCGCCTCGGACGGGGCCTGGCGCTTGGCCTCGGCCTTTTCGGCCCGCTGGCGTCGCCCGTCCAGCCATTCATCCACCCAGGCCGGGCGCGCATCGGTGAAACGGGAAGCATCCTGGGCACGCATCAGCAGCAGGGCCAGCCCATGCTTACAGGGAAACTTGCGACTCGGGCAGGTGCAGCGAAAGGCCGGGCCGGACTTGTCG
>JAJTBM010000091.1 GCA_021286885.1 Rhodocyclales bacterium | reverse complement strand
GGCCTTGTTCTGGTGCTGGGAGCGCCCGTCCTGGCATTCGGCGACGATGCCGGTGGGCAGGTGGGTGATGCGCACCGCCGAATCGGTCTTGTTGATGTGCTGGCCGCCGGCGCCGGAGGCGCGGAAGGTGTCGATGCGCAGATCGGCGGGATTCAGTTCCACGTCGCTCACTTCATCGGCTTCCGGCATCACCGCGACGGTGCACGCCGAGGTGTGGATGCGGCCCTGGGTTTCAGTGGCCGGCACCCGCTGGACCCGGTGTCCGCCGGATTCAAACTTGAGGCGCGAGTAGGCCCCTGCGCCGTTGATCCGGACGATGACTTCCTTGTAGCCGCCCAGCTCGGATTCGCTCGCCGAGATGGTTTCCACCTGCCAGCGCTGGCGCTCGGCAAAACGGGTGTACATGCGCAGCAGGTCGCCGGCAAACAGGGCGGCCTCATCGCCACCTGTGCCGGCGCGGATTTCGAGGAAGAGGTTGCGCTCGTCGTTGGGGTCTTTGGGAAGCAGGGCGGTCTGGAGCTGATGTTCCACATCGGCCTGGAGGGCCTGGGCGGATTCCAGCTCGGCCTGGGCCAGCTCCTTCATTTCCGGGTCGGCCAGCATCTCCCGGGCGGTGGCCTCGTCGGCCTCGGCCTGGCGGAACTGCTGGTAGAGGCTCACCACCGGGCCGATTTCGGCGTGTTCCCGGGTGAGCTTGCGGAAGTTGTCCATGTCGCTGGTGGCTTCGCTGGTGGCGAGCAGGCGATCCAGCTCTTGAAGACGATCCACCAGGTTTTCCAGCTTGTCGCGGATACGTTGTTTCATGGCATGGGCGCACCCCGCAGGGGGGCGCGGTCACAAGGCCGGCCCGGGGGGCTAGCGCTCGTCAGGGTGAAGGTTGAACAGGCGCCCGACCAGATCAATCGAGTCGCCCAGATGCGCGCCCTCGGCTTCGTTGAGGAAGCGGGTCGGGCCGTGGATGAGTTTGTTGGTGAGCCCCTGGCTCAGGGCTTCGAGCACCTTGTGGGGGTCTTCGCCCTTGGCCATGAGGCGCAGGGCCCGCTCCAGCTCGGCTTGGCGCAGTTGCTCGGCGTGCTGGCGCAGGGCCCGGATGGTGGGTACGGCGCCCCGGCTGTCGAGCCAGTGGATGAAACCATCCACCCGCTCGTTGATGATGTTTTCGGCCTCGACGACGGCCGCCTGGCGGGATTCCATGCCGGAAGCCACCACCTGGGCCAGATCATCGACGGTGTACAGAAACACGTCGTCCAGCCCCGCGACTTCGGCTTCGATGTCCCGGGGTACGGCCAGATCCACCATGACCATGGGGCGGTGACGGCGCGCCTTGAGGGCCCGTTCGACCGCGCCCAGGCCCAGTACCGGCAGGGGGCTGCCCGTGCAGGACACCACGATGTCGTAGTGGGGCAGGGCTTCGGCCACCTGATCGAGGCGCAGCACATCGCCGCCAAAGCGCTCGGCCAGGGCTTCGGCCCGGCTCAGGGTGCGGTTGGCGATGGTGAGGCGGCGGGGCTTCTCGCCGTTGAAGTGGGCGGCGCACAGTTCGATCATCTCGCCTGCGCCGATGAACAGCACACGCTGTTCGCGCACGCTTTCAAAGATGCGTTCAGACAGATGCACCGCAGCGGCGGCCATGGAGACGATGTTGGCGCCAATCGCGGTGGTGGAGCGCACTTCCTTGGCCACCGAGAAGGTGCGCTGGAAGAGCTTGTGCATGGTGACGCCCAGGGTGCCGGCTTCTTCGGCCTGGCGCACCGCGTCTTTCATCTGCCCCAGGATCTGGGGTTCTCCGAGCACCATGGAGTCCAGCCCGCTGGCGACCCGGAACACATGCCGGATCGCGTCCCGCTGGGGGTAGGTGTAGAGGTAGGGCGACAACTCACCCAGGGCAACCCGGTGATACTCGGCAAACCAATCGGCGGCGTGGTGGGGGTCGCGGGTGGCGAAATACAGCTCTGTCCGGTTACAGGTGGACAGGATGGCCGCTTCCTTGACTGGCTTGACCCGCACGAAGTTGGCCAGGGCTTCCACCAGACGCTCGGGACGAAAGGCGACCTGCTCGCGGATGGCGAGGGGCGCGGTGTGGTGATTGAGGCCGAGGGCAAACAGCTGCATGGAACGCCGGGGAGTGGCAGATTTTGTCAGGCGGCGATTATATCACCCCATTTTTTGTAGGGCTGGCCCGGAGGTGGTAGCTCCGGAGCCCGCATTCGGAGGGGCAGCTTAGCCGAGCGAATCAAAAAACTTGATGTGCTGGATCAAAAATAGCGATTTGCTGCAGTGCAGCATGAAGGCCTATAGTGGGCTCATGCCCCGCTGGCAACTCCCTTCGCTGGTCTGGGCAGGTTTCAACACACCAACACACATACCTACAAAAAGGAGCTTCACCATGAGTCTGAACGATCTGAACGCCTTCATCGTTGCCCCTGAACCCGCCCTGGCACCGGAAGATGCCTGCTTCAAGGAGGTTTTTGGCGGCGATTTGTTCTGACGCAGCAGGTTTTTCGGGTTTTGCTGGTTTTTTGGTGTTACAGGTTGGAAATGCGCGTGTTGGCCACGTCCAGGCGCGCAACCAGCACTTCCAGAAAACCTTTGTAGAAGTGCTTCTGGCACAGGCTGGAGGCCCGTAGCAGGCTGGTGGTGCGTACGATCATCACCCGGCTCTCGGTCAGGGTGCGCACCGATGCGGTACGCGCCCCCCGGCCCGTGGAGAACAGGGCCATTTCGCCAAAGCAATCACCGCTTTTCAGGCTGCCCAGCAGATGCTCGTTCTTGAGGATCTGCAGCTCGCCTTCGATCACCACGCAGAAATGGTCGCCCGTGTCGCCCTCGCGCATCACAAAGGTGTTGGCTGGCACCTGGCGCCATTCACCAAAGCGCACCACTTCCCAGATTTCCACATCGCTGAACTCCCTGAAAAAGCGGAAGCTGCGCAGGCGCTCGAATTTGGCGCTCTCGGGCTGCACGCTTTGGTCCAGGTTGTGATGCCGATAGGCTTGGGCCAGATCGTGGGAGAACTCCGCCCAGCTGGCGTAGCGTTCCCGGGCATTTTTGCGCATCGCCTTGAGCACGATGGCGTCCAGCTCCGGGGGAATCTCCGGGCGCAGGCTGCTGGGGGGCGGCGGCTCGTGGTGGGCGATCTGGTACAGCATGTTCACGTTGCTGTCGGCCTCGAAGGGCAGGTGGCCGGTGAGCAGCTGGTACATCACCACGCCCAGGGAGTAGATGTCGGTGCGCTGGTCGAGGGGCTGCTCGCGTACCTGCTCCGGCGACATGTAGGCCGGGGAGCCGATGCCGCACAGCTGGGTGGTTTCAGTGGCGGTGAACAGGGCCGCGCCAAAGTCTGAAATCTTGATGTCCTGCCCCTTGGGCGAGGTCAGCAGGATGTTGGCGGGCTTGATGTCCCGGTGGATCACGCCCTGATGGAAAGCGTAATCCAGGGCCCGGGTGCATTTGAAGATGATTTCCACCAGACGCTCGAAGGCGAGCAGGTTGTCTGGCTGGGTGTAGGGTTCCAGGGTGCCCCCGGCGACGTATTCCATCACCACGTAGGCGTCCCCGTCCTCAATCACCGCATCGTGGATGCGGGCGATGTGGGGGTGTTCGAGGCGACCCGCCAGGGCCGCCTCGTTGAGCATCAGCTGGTGGTACAAGCCGGCCTTTTCGGACTGCCTGAAGCTGTCCCGATGCAGGTGCTTGATGGCCACCTCCCGCTGGGCGAAAGGATCGAAGCCAAGATAAACGGAGCTCGTGGAACCTTCGCCCAGTTGCCGGATGATCTCGTACTTGCCGATCCTTTCCATGGGATGCCTCCTCAGGCCAGACGCTGACGGGCGCGGGCAATCGCTGCGCGCACCTGTTCGGGGGCGGTGCCACCGATGTGATTGCGGGCGGCCAGGGAGCCTTCGACGGTCAGCACGCTGTACACATCGTCGCCCATGCGCTCGACGGCGCCGGGCACGTGGGCCATGGCGGCGCGCAGCTCGTCCAGCGGGATCTGGGGCAGGTCGCAACCGCGCTGCTCGGCGGCACGCACTGCCAGGGCCACGGCTTCGTGGGCGTCCCGGAAGGGCAGACCGCGCTTGACCAGGTAGTCGGCCAGGTCGGTGGCGGTGGCGTAGCCCTGGGAGAGGGCGCCCAGCATGGCAGCCGGCTTCACGCGCACGTTGAAGATGCGTTCGCCCGTGGCTTCATCCACCTTGCTGCCCATCATGTCGGCGTAGATGCGCAGGGTGTCGATGATGGTGTCAGCCGTATCGAACAGGGGTTCCTTGTCTTCCTGGTTATCCTTGTTATAGGCCAGGGGCTGGCCCTTCATCAGGGTCAGGAGGGCGATCAGGCTGCCGTTCACCCGCCCGGTCTTGCCGCGTACCAGTTCGGGCACGTCCGGGTTCTTCTTTTGCGGCATGATGGAACTGCCGGTGCAGAAGCGGTCAGCCAGGTCGATGAAGCCAACCCGGGGGCTCATCCACAGGATCAGCTCTTCGGACAGGCGCGACAGGTGGGTCATCAGCAGCGAAGAGGCGGCGCAGAACTCGATGGCGAAGTCCCGGTCGGAGACGGCATCGAGGGAGTTGTAGCAGACCTCATCAAAGCCCAGCTGCTCGGCCACAAATTCCCGGTCGATGGGGAAGGTGGTGCCGGCCAGGGCGGCAGCGCCCAGGGGCAGGCGGTTCACCCGCTTGCGGCAGTCGGCAAAGCGCTCGGCATCGCGCCGGGTCATCTCGAAGTAGGCCATCAGGTGGTGGCCGAAGGTCACCGGCTGGGCCACCTGGAGGTGGGTGAAGCCGGGCAGCGGGGTGGCGGCGTGGTGCTCGGCCAGATCCAGCACGGCCTGCTGGAATTCGGTGATCAGGCCCAGGATGGTGTCGATTGCATCGCGCAGCCACAGGCGGATGTCGGTGGCAACCTGGTCGTTACGGCTGCGGCCGGTGTGCAGGCGCTTGCCCGCATCGCCCACCAGGGCGGTGAGGCGCTTCTCGATGTTCAGGTGGACGTCTTCGTCGTCCAGGTTCCAGTTGAACTCGCCGCGCTCGATTTCGCCGACGATCTGGGCCATGCCCCGTTCGATGTCGGCCAGATCCTGGGCGCTGATGATGCCCTGGCGGGCCAGCATGCGGGCGTGGGCGAGGGAGCCCCGGATGTCCTGGCTGGCCATCCGGTTGTCGAAGAACACGCTGGCGGTATAGCGCTTGACCAGGTCGGAAACGGGTTCGGAGAAGCGGCCCGACCAGGCCTTGGCGGCGCCGCCCTGCGGCGTGGATTGATCTGACATAATCTTTTGTTGCTTTCTGGAATCAAGGAGGGCTGTACGGTGAGAATCCCGTGGATTCAAGGTTTTGGCCCGGTTTTTGAAACATGAGTATAAAGCAAAACCTGCCCCCCGCCGGAACGCTGCGGCGCAGCCTGCGTCTGCCGGATTTTCGCAACCTGGGCGTTACCCTGCGCACCCTGCTGCTGGCCAACGGGCTGGCGCTGCTGGCGGTGCTGGTGCGCAACGATGAGCCCGCCCAGCTGTATCCCCAGATCCTGAGCATGGCCAGCCATCTGGAATTTCCGCTGCTGCTGGCGCTGGGCACCCTAGCGCTGCTCCAGCCCCTGCTGGCGCGCCTGCCTTACGGGGCGGGCGTGGCGGCGATTCTGGGCACGGTACATCTGCTGGGGCTCGTCTGGCAGCAGCTGGTTCCCCTGCTGGAGGAGCAAGCCCCCTGGCGCCCCTTGGTGTGGAGCCAGGTGATGACGCTGGCGGTCTTGGGCTATTTTCATCTGCGCGGCACTCGCCAGCTCCCCGCCCTGGCGGAGGCGCGCATGCTGGCCCTCACCGCCCGTATCCGGCCCCATTTTCTGTTCAACAGCCTGAACGGGGTGCTGGGCATCATTCGGGAAGACCCGCGCCGGGCCGAGCGGGCGCTGGAGGAACTTTCTGACCTGTTTCGGGCCCTGATGAAGGACAACCGGGAGCTGGTGCCCCTGGCCGATGAAATCGCCCTGTGCGAGCGCTACCTGAACCTGGAGCAACTGCGCCTGGGCGAGCGCCTGCGGGTGGCCTGGTCGGTGGCGCCCGGCAGCACGGCCTGTCTCGTGCCACCCCTGATGCTGCAGCCCCTAATTGAAAACGCTGTGTGTCATGGGGTCGAACCGGGGGCCGGACTGGGCCTGGTATCCATTACCATTAGCCGCCAGGGGCCCCAGATCCTGCTGGAGATCGTAAACCCGCTACCAGAGCGCCTGCAGCCAGAAAGCACGGGCAACCGGATGGCGGTGGACAACATCCGCGAACGCTTGATGCTGTTCTTCGATCTGGAGGCCACCCTCGAAACCCGGCAGACCGACGCGCTCTACTGCGTGCGCATTCGTCTGCCCTATCGGAGCCGACCATGACCCTTGCAACAAGCCCCCTCTCGGTCCTGATCGTGGACGATGAAGCCCCGGCCCGCAGCCGCCTGCGCGACCTGCTGGGCGATCTGGCCGAAACTCAGCCCACCCGCATCGCCGGCATGGCCGGCAATGGCCTGGAAGCCCTGAGTTTTCTGGAGCATGAGCGGGTGGATGTGGTGCTCACCGACATCAAGATGCCGGTGATGGACGGGATCGAGCTCGCCCGCCACCTGGGGCGCTTTCCCCAGGCCCCCGGGGTGGTGTTCGTGACCGCCTACGATGAGTACGCGATCCAGGCCTTCGATCTGGCAGCGGTGGATTACCTGCTCAAGCCCGCCCGGGCCCAGCGTCTCGGCGAAGCCCTGGCCAAGGCCCGGCGCCAGCGCCCGCCCGCCGAGAGCGTGCTGCGCCAGGCCAGCCCCCAGGCCCGCACCCACTTCAGCGTGAGTGAGCGGGGGCGCATCCTGCTGGTGCCGGTGGCCGACGTGATCTACCTGAAGGCCGAGCAAAAATACGTGGTGGCGCGCACCGCCCAGCGGGAATATCTGCTGGATGAATCCCTGGTCCAGCTCGAAGAGGAGTTCTCGGCCCGCTACCTGCGCATCCACCGTAACTGCCTGGTGGCCCGGGATGCCGTTCAGGGCGTGGCCCGGGCCGTGGTCGGCGAGGAGGGCGAGGCCCATTGGGTGATCCTGCTCGATGCGCTGCCCGACCAGCTGCCTATCAGCCGGCGCCAGTGGCCGGGGGTCAAAGAGGCGCTAGGTCTCTGATAATCCAAAAAATCCCTGCTTCCGACCCCGGTTTTTGGTGCTGGGGAAAACGCCGGGCCTCCCGTACAATTCGGGGATGGAACACACTGGCACTACCGCAGTTTCGTTGACTGCTTTCCCCCGCTACCGGCCCGATCTCGGGCCGGCGCCGTTTTTACCCATGTCCCGGGCCGAAATGGATGCCCTCGGGTGGGATGAATGCGACATCATCGTCGTGACTGGCGATGCCTACATCGACCACCCGAGCTTCGGCATGGCCCTGATTGGCCGGGTGCTGGAAGCCCAGGGGTTCCGGGTGGGCATCATCAGCCAGCCCGACTGGCACTCCGCCGAGCCCTTCCGGGCGCTGGGCAAGCCGCGCCTGTTCTACGGCATCACCGCCGGGAACATGGACTCGATGATCAACCGCTACACCGCCGACCGCAAACCGCGCTCCGACGACGCCTACACGCCGGGCGCCGAGCCCGACAAGCGCCCGGACCGTGCGGTGGTCGTCTATGCCCAGCGCGCCCGCGAGGCCTACCCGGACGCCAACATCGTGATTGGCAGCATCGAGGCCAGCCTGCGCCGCATCGCCCATTACGATCACTGGTCTGAAAAGGTGCGCCGTTCGGTGCTGCCCGACGCCAAGGCCGACCTGCTGCTCTACGGCTCCGCCGAGCGCGCCCTGGTGGCCCTGGCCCACCGGCTGGCGGCGGGCGAGCCCATCGAAGCCATCCGCGACCTGCGCGGCACCGCCTTCATGGTCAAGCCGGGCTGGCGTCCGGAAGGCTATGTCGAGATCGACTCCACCCTGCTGGATCGCCCCGGCCCGGTGGCGCCCCATCCCGACCCCTACGCCATGGAGCCCCAGGGCGCGGCCCCCGCGCCAGCCAGTGCCGATGGTGCCCAGCCGGTGCGCATCGTCCCCGCCGCCGAGCGGGTGGCTGCGCGCAAGGCCGCCCGGGCGCGCCAAGTGGTACGCCTGCCCGCCTACGAGGTGGTGAAGGATGATCCGGTGATGTACGCCCACGCCTCCCGCACCTTCCACCTGGAATCCAACCCCGGCAACGCCCGGGCCCTGGTCCAGGCCCACGGAGTCGGGCCGGGCTGCCGGGACGTGTGGCTGAATCCGCCCCCGGTGCCCCTCTCCACCGAAGAAATGGATTGGGTGTACGGCCAGCCCTATGCCCGCCGCCCCCATCCGGCCTACGGTGAAGCGCGCATCCCCGCCTGGGACATGATCCGCTTCTCGATCAACATCATGCGCGGCTGCTTTGGGGGCTGCACCTTCTGCTCCATCACCGAGCACGAGGGGCGCATCATCCAGAGCCGCTCGGAAGGCTCCATCCTGCGCGAGATCGAGGAAATCCGCGACAAGACCCCCGGCTTCACCGGCACCATCTCGGATCTGGGCGGCCCCACCGCCAACATGTACCGGCTCGCCTGCAAGGACAAGACGATCGAATCCTCCTGCCGGCGCCTGTCCTGCGTGTATCCGGGGATCTGCGAGAACCTGGGCACCGACCACGGCCCCCTGATCCGGCTCTACCGCAAGGCCCGGGCGATTCCCGGGGTCAAGAAAGTGCTGATCGGTTCCGGCCTGCGCTACGACCTGGCGGTGCGCTCCCCCGAATACGTGAAGGAACTGGTCACCCACCACGTGGGCGGCCTGCTCAAGATCGCGCCGGAGCACACCGAGGAAGGCCCCCTCTCCAAGATGATGAAGCCCGGGATCGGCACCTACGACCGCTTCCGCGAGATGTTCGAGCGCTTCTCCCGGGAGGCCGGCAAAAAGCAGCATCTGATTCCCTACTTCATCGCCGCCCACCCGGGCACCACCGACGAAGACATGCTCAACCTCGCCCTGTGGCTCAAGAGCAACAACTTCAAGCTCGATCAGGTGCAAACCTTCCTGCCCACCCCCATGGCCATGGCGACCACCATGTACCACTCGGGGCGCAATCCCCTGAAGCGGGTGGGGCCGGGTTCCGAAGAGGTGCCGGTGCCCCGCTCGGGGCGCCAGCGCCGGCTGCACAAGGCCCTGCTGCGCTACCACGATCCGGAGGGCTGGCCCCTGATCCGCGAAGCCCTGCGGGCCATGGGCCGGCATGATCTGATCGGCAGCGCGCCCCGCCACTTGGTGCCCCGGGATCAGCCCGTGGTGCTGGGCAAC
>JAJTBM010000090.1 GCA_021286885.1 Rhodocyclales bacterium | reverse complement strand
GGGGTACACGTCCATCCGGTAGCCCTTCACCTGCTTGATGGTGGCTACCTGGCCCGGGGTCAGCTTGTCGGCGTACTTGGCCACATTGGCGGCATCAATCGAAAACAGGGGCTTGTCGCCCTTGTGCTTCCAGGCCTCGCCCCGGTTCTTGCCGTAGCTCCAGCCGGCGGCGGGGGCTTCCTTGCCCACCCAGGCGGGGATGGAGCCATCCTTGTTGGCGCCCTTCTCGGCGGGGGTCAGATCCTTGCCCAGGCGGGCCGGGTCTTCGGTGGCACAGACCAGGGCGCTCAAACCACCCAGCGCAAGGGCCAGGGCCAGGGGCCGCAGGGCGGCGGTATGCATCGGTTTCATCGGGTTTCTCCTTGGGGGGCAAACGAGGGGGTCAGGCTGTATTTGTCAGGCGTAGGGGGCGGGCTTCATTCAATGGCCAGGCCCAGCCCCTGGAGGCGCTGGACTATGCTGGCCCGGGTGCCGGGCACGTCATGGACGGGTTGCTGGCGCAGCTGGGCCACCTCGGCAGTGGTAAACGGCTGGAAGTCGGCGGGCACCTGGCCAGGGCTGTAGGCCCGCACCATCCAGTTGAGCAGCGCAGCAGTCTCCGCATGGCCCAGGGGAGAATTAGCGGTGCCGGGCACCTGCACCAGAAAATTCCGCCCTTCGGGCAGGCGCAGAAAATGCCCCACCACCCCGCGCATGTCGGGGATGCCGGCCTTGGGCGCGCCGCTGCCATCCATCTGATGACAGCCCGCACAGTTGTTCAGAAAATTGCGCTGGGGCCCTGCCCCGGCCAGGGCGGGGGTGGCACAGGCACTGCTCAGCGCCAGGGTCAGGAGCAGGGTTCGCATGGGGCTTTCCTCAGCGGGCTTTCAGCGCGGCATCCAGGCGCTCGCGCAGCTTGCGGTTCTCGGGGGCCGAAGCGGGCTTGGCCTTGAGGGCCGCCACTTCCTCGGCGGTGTAGGGCACAAAGCCCGCCGGCAGCACGCTGGCGTTCAAGGCGCCCAGCACGTAGTTGGCCAACTGGGCGGCTTCGGCATCAGAAAGCTGGGCAAAACCCGGCATCGCACCGTTGAAGCGCCCAAGCGTGGTGTCGATGGGGCCCGAGATACCGGCACGCAGGATGCGCGGCACGTAGTCGCGCCCCTCCTCCAGGGCCAGGCGCTGGCCCACCGTGTCGGCCAGGGGCGGCGCATAGCCGGGCGCCCCCACCCCGCCGGGCTGGTGACAGATGGCGCAGTGCTTGTCGAACAGGGCCTGGCCTGGATCGGCCTGGGCCACGCCCGCGAGCACCACCAGGGCCGCGCCCAGGGCAGCCGGAAAGAAACGTGCGGCCATGGTTAGGCGTTCCCTTCCGGCAGGCCAACGATGAGGGCGGTGGTGCAGTGGAACACCGACGAGTCATTGGCCATGCACCAGTTCACGTCGTTGTGCAGGCCCAGCCGGTAGCCGGGGCGTTCGCCGTGGCTGGTGTTGCACATGCAGCGGCCACAAGACGTCTTGCCGCAGCAGTCGTTGTAGCTGATGAGGTAATCCTTGCCGTCCACCGGGTTGCGGCAGGTGCCCACCCAGGCCACCTTGGAAGGCTCGGTGCCCGGCGGGCAGGTGGATACCGTGCCGCCGCAGCAGGAACACAGATAGCCATCCTGGGCGCAGTAGCGCCAGTAGTCGCAGGCGGTGTCATCGGTGGCCTGCTTGCGCTTGCGGGCCTCGGCGGCGTGGGCCTGGCTGGTGCGGTCGAAGGGCAGGACGGGCAGCACGAAGGCGGAACCCACCATCAGCTTGCCGATCCGGTTCAGGGCGCTGCGCCGGGAACTGCGCTGGGCCACGTTGCGGGTACTGCGCTCCGACCAGCGGTCGAGCCAGTTGCCAATCAATCCCATGATGTGTGCTCCTCTGTCAGGGGGTGGCCGTTCAGGCCTTTTGCTCGATGTAGTCCTGCACCGACGGGGCGCTCAGCTCCTTGGCGGTAAACAGGCTCTCCAGCTGTTCGCGGGAATTCACCAGGCCCTTGGAACGCACCACGCCGTGCTCGTCGATCAGCACCGCGTAGGGCAGCTTGGCGATCCGGTAGGTCATGCCCAGTTCCTGGGAGATCACGTAGGGGAAGGCGCCCAGGCCGGCTTTCTGGATGAAGGCCCGGTGTTCCGGCTCCTCGCCATCGGAGGCCAGCACCACGCGCATCCAAGCCGCTTCGGTCTGGCTGGCGCTCTTGATGATGGGCAGCAGCTTCTTGCACACCGGGCAGGTGGGCGAGACGAAGAACAACAGGGTGCTGCGCGCCTGGGCGCCGCCCAGCTGGACTTCGGGGCCGGTGAGGGTGGGCAGGTTGAAGCGCGGGGCGTGCTCGCCGGGTTTGGGGCCGGTATCGAGCATCAGGGCGCCCATGGGGGCGATGCGCTCGAACAGGATGCCGATCTGGCGGGCCAGGGCGAGCAGACCCAGCACGAGGGCGAGCAGCACCACCCACTGGACGACGTTGGAGATGATCAGGGCTTCGTTCATGCTTGGCTCCCGGAGTGGGCAAAGTGGGGTTGGTTGGCGAGAAGCTGGTTGGCGGCGGCGTAGAGGCCGGAGAGCGCCAGGGTCAGGGCGGCGACGCTGAGGTAGTCGATCCACACCAGATCGCGGGTGTTTTCCTGGAGGCCGGCGATGAGCACGGCGCCCATCAAGAGTCCATTGCGGGCCACCAGGGCCCAGGACAGGCGCGGGTGACGATCCCCGCCGCAGCCGCATTCCAGGTCGGTGCGGCCGCGCAGCACGTTGAAGGCGATACCGCCGGTGGCGAGGGCCAGCACCGCGAGCGGCAGGGCCAGGGCGGGCCCGTCGGCCCAGCCCAGCAGCACGGCAGCACCGCCCACTTCCGCCAGGGGGTAGAGCAGCGCAAAGGCCGGCACCAGCACGGCGGGCAGCAGCTCATACAGCTCCACCGTGGCGCGGAACACGCCCAGGTCGGTGAGTTTCTGCCAGGCGGCGGTCAGCAGGATGATGGCCACCGCCGCACCACAGCCACGCCCGAGCACCGGATCGGCCAGGGCCGCAAGGGAAGAGAACACGCCGGTATCCATCACTGCAGCTCCAGCTGGATGGGGGTTTCGGCGATGGGCTGCATGGTGCGCAGGAAGCGCGGCTTGGCACCGGACACATCCACCTGGGTGATCTTGGCCTCTTCCACATTGAGGGCGTAGAGGCGCGGCTTGTCGCCCCGGCTCACCGCCAGCCCGCCCGCCCCATAGCCCGGAGAGCGGCTGACCCGCTGGTGGGTGTTGAGATCAAAGGCCCAGATTTCCTTGGCCGGGTCTTTGTGGGTGCCCTCCTCGCCCTTGTCGTGCATGGTCACGAACAGGCGGCCACTGGGTTCGTGGGTGGCGAGCAGCTGGTAGCCGCCCGGGCGCCAGTGCTGCTTGCGGTCGGCGGCGTTCAGCAGCGACCAGGGCGCATCAAATTTGGCCTCTTCGCCAGAGAGGTCGGCCACATGCACCTGACCGTGGTAAGAGACGAACACATAGCGCCCCTGGTAGCGGTCGAAGTTGGTGAATACCGGGTCTTTGTCGGGATCGAAGAAAGGGGCGCTCTGGCGCCGGCTCAGAACCTGGCCGGCTGCATCCAGGGTCACGGTGAGCATGCTGCCGTTGCCGCACATGGCCGAGAACCGCCCGGCCACGCTGGGGGACGGATACACCGACCAGCAGCCCGGGGTCTGGACTTCGGCAATCACCTTGCGCGCCTTCAGATCCACCACCGTCACCGAAGTGGCCGGGGTGGCGTTCTGGACGAACAGGTAATGGCCGTCAAAGGAGGTCTGGGTCACGTTGCGGGCCGCCATGGCCTGGGCGTGGCGGGTCGGGATCACGATCTCGCCCTTCCAGCTGAGGGTCTGGGCGTCGTGGATGTCCACCACGTCGGTGCGCTCCCCGTGATTGAGGCGGGCGTAATAGGTGGTGGCCACGTAGATTTCCTTGCGATCCGGGGCCAGGGCCACCGAGGCCGAGTAGCCGGTGGAAATCACCCCCAGGTAACGCTCCGTATCCCCATCCACGATATGCATGCGGCCATCAATCATGTGGGGAAAGGCCGGGTCCACCACATAGAGGCGCTGGGGGGTGGGCGGTGCCATTTCCACCACGCCGGTGCTATCCAGACCATCGGCCAGGGCGACGGTGGCGCCCATGCAGGCCAGTGCCAGCAGGCTCCTGCGGGCCCATGCAATTGAATTCACGTTGCTCTCCTGATTCCGGGGTTAGGCTGTGTTAATTCCCGCAAAGGCGGGGCGACTGAAGCGCAATCAGCTTGAGCGGATTCTAGAAACTGGAAATGGAGAGCCGTTAGCCGGAAATGGCAAGAAGCGCACAAAAAACCATGTCCACAATGGACACATTCGCGCTAGCATCGCACCACAAAAGTGCAAAAGCACCCCCGAGGAGACAAACAAAATGTTGAAGAACAAGGCGTTGCTGCGCTGCCACAAGCAGTTGCCCGAACGGCCCGGATATTGCTGGGAAATTGCAGTATTTGCAGATTCCTGCCGGCCCTGACCGGCCACCGCACGTTTTCCAGGCGCACCACCATGCTTCATTTATATGGCAGCCATGCTGCACCCCAGCATTCCGCCCCCCATCCTTACTCTGTCCGCCACCACACCACCCACGATGCGGGCGAACAGGCGGCTTATCTGCACGGGTGGTCCCAGCAATATGAACAGCTGACGCCGGGCATATTTGAGGGGCAAGTGGATGAAATATGCATCTCAGGAAGTCAGCTATTCGCCGAAAAGTCCAATCAAACCTTGCAAGAGTCCTGTTGCATCGAAGAAAACACCCTGGTGATCGGGGTCCCGGTACGCCTTGACAATTACGGCTGGTGCGATGGCTGGCAGGTGGACCTGAATACCCTGCTGCTCCACAAACCCGGCAGCGAGCTGCTGTTCCGCACCCCTGGACAGCTCGAACTACTGGCGGTGAGCGTGAGCCAAAGCGATCTTCTGGAGCACGCCCGGCGGGTCGAACAGCAAGAAATCGCACCCCACCTGGAGCGCGTCCTGAGCCCCCGGCGCAATCCCCAAACCGCCCGGCAGCTGCGGGATTTTCTGGGCGCGGTCATGGCCAGCCTCAACGCTTCCCCTGCCATGCTCGCCCACGCGCCCCTGCGCAAAGGGCTCAAGGAAGGCATCCTCGGGACGGTGATATCCATAATTGGCAATCCGGAAAGCGTCGATCCGGGGCCGCGCACCTCGGTGGGGCGCCAGCAAGTAGTGGCCCGGGCCATCGAATACATGCGCACGCGCATTGATGAGCCCATTTCGGTGAGCGATTTGTGCACCGCACTCCAGGTTTCACGCCGCACGCTTCAGTATTGCTTTGAAGAAGTCCTGCAAATAAATCCCGTCAGCTATTTGAAAGCTTTGCGCCTGAACGGGGTGCGCAAGGAACTGCGCAGCAGCGACCCGCTCCGCACCGCGATTCAGGACGTGGCCGCCCGCTGGGGCTTCTGGCATCTCTCCCGCTTCGCCCAGGAATACCGGCAGATGTTTGGAGAATTGCCGTCCGAGACGCTGAAGGGATTTATCGGGCACCACAGAACCCCTGCCCATTAAAATCCTTGCAGATTCCTTAATAAAAACTTGCATCCGTAACTTCAACAACAACGACATCCCGCCCCCCAACCACAGCCGCAAGGCTGAAATAAAACAGCACAGTCCAGCGCTACCGGACTGTGCTGCTTTATTACATCAACGAATGGCAGCCGCCATCGAAACACGCGTTACAACATCACCTGCGTCCCCAGTTCCACCACCTGATTGGCGGGGAGCTTGAAGTAGCTGGCGGCGCCTTCCGATTGACGCATCATCCAGGCGAACAGGGCGCAGCGCCAATGGGGCAGCTTGCCCGGGCCATCCACCACGCTGGAGCGGGCGACAAAATAGGTGGTGAGCATGGGCTCCAGCATCAGGCCGGCAGGCTCGGCCAAGCGGAGGGCGGCGGGCACGTCGGGCTCTTCGCGGAAACCAAAACGGGCATCCACATTAAACACACCCGGCGCCAACTCGCGCACAGTCACCCGTGCGTCTTCAGGAATGCGCGGAATGTCTTCATTCACCACATGCAGGAACACGGTACGCTCGTGCATCACCTTGTAGTGCTTGAGGTTGTGGAACAGGGCGCTGGGCACCAGGGCGGGCTCGGAGGTGAGGTAAATGGCGGTACCAGGCACCTTGGGCACATCGGGCACCGGGCCGGCCAGAAAGCCTTCCATGGGCACGTCGATCATCTGGCGCTGCTGGGCCAGCATGCCACTGCCCTCCTTCCAGGTGGTGAGCAGCAGGAAGATCAGCCCGCCCAGGGCCATGGGCAACCAGCCGCCTTCAGCAATCTTGCTCAGGTTGGACGAGAAGAACAGCAACTCCAGCAGCCCAAAGGCCGCCAGGGCCACCAGCTTGCGCTTCTGGTGGCG
Organism: Rhodocyclales bacterium; assembly: GCA_021286885.1. GTDB lineage: Bacteria > Pseudomonadota > Gammaproteobacteria > Burkholderiales > Rhodocyclaceae > Zoogloea. The sequence continues at coordinate 2,888 of JAJTBM010000090.1, read as the reverse complement.
ACGCACCGCGACAATCACCACATACGCGGTGAGCAGCGTGGTGATGATCATGGTGCCCGACACCGCGATCCCGTAGGCCGCAGCCAGGGCGCCCGAGGAGCGGAACTGGAACACCAGCACGATCACGCCCATCAGCATCAGCCAATTCACGCTGGGCACATAAATCTGGCCACGCTCGGTATCGGAGGTGTGCAGAATGCGCAGCCGGGGCAGGTAGCCCAGGCGCATGGCCTGGAGGGTCATGGAATAGGCACCGGTGATGGTGGCCTGGGACGCAATCACCGTGGCCAGGGTGGCCAGGCCCACCAAGGGCAGCAAAAACCAGTCAGGGGCCAGCATGTAGAAGGGGTTTTCCATGGCGGCGGGGGTGCGCAGCACCAGGGCGCCCTGGCCCAGGTAGTTAAGCACCAGCGATGGCCACACCAGCCCATACCAGGCGAGGCGCACCGGCTTGGCGCCAAAGTGGCCCATGTCGGCGTACAAGGCCTCGCCCCCGGTCAGAGACAGGAACACCGCCGAGAGCAGCACAAAGGCCATGCCCGGCTTGTCCAGCGCAAAATTGATGGCATAGCGAGGATCCAGGGCGCGCAGCACTTCGGGAGTCTGGACGATGCTGGCGATGCCCATGGCGGCCAGGGAGCCGAACCAGATCAGGGTCACGGGCCCAAAGAAGCGCCCCACCTGGCCGGTGCCTTTTTTCTGGATCAGGAACAAAGCCACCAGAATGCCCACGGTGATGGGCACCACGTAGTGCTCCAGCGCCGGAGTGGCGATGCTCAGGCCTTCCACCGCCGAGAGCACCGAGATGGCCGGGGTGATGATGGCGTCGCCGTAAAACAGCGCGGCGGCAAAGATGCCCCCCGCGATCACCAGCATCCCGCCCCGGCTTGCGCCCGCCACCCGGTGCGCGAGGGCGGTCAGGGCCAGCACGCCCCCCTCGCCCTCGTTGTCAAAGCGCAGCACGATCCAGACGTATTTCATCGAGACGATGACCAGCACCGCCCAGAAGAAGGCCGAGAGGGCCGCGAGGATGTTGGCCTCGGTGGGATACAGGCCGTGGGGGCCGGCGAAGGCCTCCTTGAAGGCGTACAGGGGGCTGGTGCCGATATCGCCATACACAACGCCCAGAGCCGCCAGGGCCAGGGCGAAGAGGCCGGCACGCCCCCCATGACAGGAACTGTCTGATTGCATGAAAAATTCCTTGGAGAGTGATGCTTGGGTTTTGAGTTATGTGTTTTATGTGTTTATAGGCTTGGAACACCCCACGCCGGGCCTGCGAATGCGCTCAGAGCTGAAAACGGTACCCGACCCCGGTTTCAGTCAGAAAGTGACGGGGGCGGGTCGGATCGTCTTCAAGCTTGTGGCGCAGGTGGCCCACGTAGATGCGCAGATAGTGGCTGCTTTCGCTATAGGCCGGCCCCCACACCTCCCGCAGCAGCTGGCGATGGGTGAGTACCTTGCCGGCGCTGGCCACCATCACGGTGAGCAGCCGGTATTCGATGGGGGTGAGGCGCACCGGCGCCCCCTGGCGCAGCACCTGACGGCGGGAAAAATCCACGCTCAGGTCGCCAAACTCCAGCCGGGCAGCGCCACTTTCGCCGCCGGTGGTGGCCCGCCGCAGCAAGGCCCGCACCCGGGCGAGCAATTCGCCCACCGAGAAGGGTTTGGTCAGATAGTCATCGGCCCCGGCATCCAGCACGCCGATTTTGTCCTGCTCGGTGCTGCGCGCCGAGAGCACCAGCACCGGCGCCCGGGACCAGGCCCGGAAGCTTTCGACAAACTCCACCCCGTCCCCGTCCGGCAAGCCCAGATCCAGCACGACCAGTTCGGGCCGATGTTCGCCCGCAGCAAGCAGGCCCGCGTCCCGGCTGCCCGCCTCCAGTACCCGGCAACCTTCCGAGACCAGGGCCTCGCGCACAAAGCGGCGGATCGGGCTTTCATCTTCCACCACCAGAATCAGCGGGCCGCTCATGGCAATTCGCCCTCCGGCAGCTCGGGCTCCAGGGGCGGCAGGGGGCTGGCGGGCAGGGTGAAGGCCACGCAGGCGCCGCCTTCAGGGGGGTTGAAGGCGCGTACGCTGCCCCCGTGGGCTTCAACGATGGTGCGGCAGATGGCAAGCCCCAGCCCAACGCCGGGCCCATGCCCCCGGCCCCGCTCGAAGATTTCGAACAGATGCGCCAACCGATCCACATCAAAGCCAGGGCCGCCGCTCAGGATGCGCACCTCCACCAGCACCTCGGTGGCGCGTCCGCTCACCAGCACCGGCGCGCCGGCGGGCGAATACTTGGCGGCGTTTTCCAGCAGATTGCAGAACACCCGCTCCAGCAACACCCCATCGCACAGCACCAGGGGCAACTCGGCAAAGCTGCGCACCGTCACCGGATGACGCTCCAGGGCCCGGCCCAGCAGCTTGAGGCTGGCCCCCAGCACTTCCTCCAGCGATTGCCATTCCTTGCGCAGCTTGATGCGCCCGGACTGGAGCCGCGCCATGTCGAGGAGCTTGCCCACCATGCCATTCAGGCGCAGGGCCTGATCGCGGATTTCGGCGGCGATTTCCCGGGGGCCCTCGGCTAGGGGCGGGCGGGCCAGCACCAGGGTATCCGCCAGCCCATAAAGGGCGGTGAGGGGGGTGCGCACGTCGTGGGACAGGGCCGACAGGATGGAGCTGCGCAGGCGCTCGGACTCCGCATCCAACTGGGCCTGATGGGCCACTTCCACAAAGTGCAGACGCTCCAGGGCCGTAGTGGCCAGGGAGGCCACCGCCTCCAGCAGCGGGCGCACCTCTTCCACATCCCCCAGCGCCACCGGCCAGGACACCACCAGCACGCCCCGGCAGCGGGTAGCGCCCGCCAGCGGCAGAAACTCGCGCCGGAAACCGGGCTGCTCGT
>JAJTBM010000089.1 GCA_021286885.1 Rhodocyclales bacterium | reverse complement strand
GACCGGGGTCTGATGCCGGCTGACGTGGTGTTCACCCAGGTTTCACCCATGGATGCCCATGGTTACTTCTCCCTGGGCCTCGCTGCCGACTACACCATGGCCGCCATTCGCCGGGCCCGGGCCGTGGTGATCGAAGTGAACCCCAACATCCCGTACGCCTTCGGCAACTGCCACCTGCACATTTCCCAGGTGGCCGCCCTGGTGGAAAACGATGAGCCCATCCTCGAAGTGGGCCTGCCCGCCATCGGGCCGGTGCAACAGGCCATCGGCAAGTACGTGGCCGACATGATCGAAGACGGCTCCACCCTCCAGATCGGCTACGGCGGCATCCCCGACGCAGTGGTGATGCAGCTCACCCACAAGCACGACCTGGGCATCCACACCGAGATGATCGGCGACGGCATCCTGACCCTGATCGAATCCGGCGCAGTCACCAACCGGCGCAAGAACTACCTGCCCGGCAAGATGGTGGCCACCTTCGCCCTGGGCTCCAAGAAGCTGTACAACTTCCTGGATCGCAACCCGGCCTTCGAGATGCATCCGGTGGATTACACCAATGATCCCTATCTGGCCGGCCAGAACGACAAGCTGATCGCCATCAACGCCACCCTCGAGATCGACTTCCTGGGCCAGTGCGGCTCCGAAAGCCTGGGCCCCCTGCCCTACTCGGGCACCGGCGGCCAATCCGACTTTGTGCGCGCCGCCAACCGCTCCAAGGATGGCAAGGCCTTCATCGTGCTGCCCTCCACGGCCAAGGACAACACCATCTCCCGCATCGTGCCGACCCTGACCCCGGGCACCCACGTCTCCACCAGCAAGAATGACATCAACTACGTGGTGACCGAATACGGCGTTGCCCAGCTGCGCGGCAAGAGCGCCAAGCAGCGCTGCGAAGCCCTGATCGGCATCGCCCATCCGGACTTCCGCCCGCAACTGCGCGAAGCAGCCAAGAAGATGCACCTGCTGTAAAGCAGGCACTCGGGTACAAACGTACAAAGGTACACACCCACACACAAAAACGCCGCACATCCCATCGGGTGTGCGGCGTTTTTTGTGGCGGGGCCGCTCGACTGATCGGCCAGGCGCTTTACTTGATCTTGGATTCCAGCTTGAAGCTGGCGCCTTCGTCCAGGCCCAGGTGCTGCACCAGATACGGCATCACCTTTTGCAGGGTGGCGGGCAGGTTCCAGGGCGGGTTAACGATGAACATCCCACTGCCGTGCATCCCGTAGCCATCTTCGGCGGGGGACTTCACATCGAGGCGCACATCCAGCCAGCTGTCGATGGGCAGGCGGCGCAGCTTGTCGGGCAGCTCCCGGGACTGCATGGAGTGCAGGCAGGGGTACCACACCGCATACGTGCCGCTGGGGAAGCGGCGCAGGCATTCCTTGAGGCTGGTGATCACGGTGCGGTAATCGGTCTTGACCTCGTAGGGCGGGTCGATCAGCACCACGGCCCGGCGCGGCGGCGGGGGCAGGAAGGCGTTGATGCCGGTAAAGCCGTCCTGCTCCTGGATCAGCACCTTGTTGCCCAGCTCGGCAAAGTTTTCGGCCAGCAATTTTTTGTCGGTGGGATGCAGCTCAAAGAGGCGCATCCGGTCATCCTCACGCAGCAGCGCAGCCGCGCAGCGGGGGGAGCCGGGATAAAGGCGCAGCTTGTCGGGGCTGTTCAGCTCGCGCACCACGCGCAGGTAGGACTTGAGCTCGGAGGGCACATCCTTGCGGCCCAGCAGCCGGGCGATGCCTTCCTCGTGCTCGGCGTTCTTGCGGGAGAAGCCATCCAGCAGAGAGTAGCAGCCGGCCCCGGCGTGGGTATCGATGTACCAGTAGGGCTTATCTTTCTGGCCGTAGTACTCCAGCAACTGGACGAGAATGAAGTGCTTGAGCACGTCGGCGTGGTTGCCGGCATGGAAGGCGTGGCGGTAGCTGAGCATGGTGGTACGAAAAAACAGTGCAAGGGCGCGATGCTAACACCTCACCGCGCCCCGCGCCTCACTCCTGGGCGTTGTACTTGCGGTGACTGCCCCGAAAAGCCTCCACCGGATACTTGGCGGCGTTCTTGGCCAGCTTGGCCCGGGCTGCGGCCAGGAGGTCGATCCCGCTCCGCTCGGCAATCAGCAGCAAATACATGAACACGTCGGCGCACTCGTCCTCCAGCGCCTCCCGCCCGGCGGGGGTGGCGATCCGGGCCTCCAGCCCCCCATCGTCCAGCCATTGGCTCAGTTCCAGCAGCTCGCCGGCCTCCAGCTGGAGCGACACCATGAGATTGCGCAGGCTGTGGAACTGGGCCCAGTCCCGGGCATCCCGAAAGGCCAGCAGATCCCGGGTGAAGGCGGCCAGATCATCGGACGGCAGGCTCACGGGCGCTTCCCCGCAGCGCTGCGCTGGGCCAGAAAGCCCTCCACCGCCTCCGCATGCTCGGGGGAGGTGTGGGTGAGGGCCTGATAGGCGGCAGACAGCTCCAGCACCGTATCCAGCCGGCTGGTCTGGGATTCGCGCATCAGGCGCTTGGTCATGCGCAGGGCCTGCCCCGGATTGGCGGCGATACGCCGGGCGAGCGCCAGGGCCGCGTCCATCAGCGCCTCGGGGGCCACCACCTGATTGACCAGACCAGCAGCAAGGGCCGCTTGGGCGTCCAGAGCATCGCCGGTAAAACTCATTTCCGCCGCCCGGGCGTAGCCCACCACCCGCTGCAGCAGCCAGGCGCCCCCGTCCCCCGGAATCAGCCCGAGCTTGACGAAGCTTTCGGCAAACACCGCCTTGTCCGAGGCGATGCGGATGTCGGCCATGCAGGCCAGGTCACACCCCGCGCCGATGGCCGGGCCATTCACCGCCGCAATGGTGGGCACATCCAGCTGGTAGAAGGCGAGCGGGATGCGCTGGATGCCGTTGCGGTAGTTTTCGCGGATCTGCATCCCGTCGCCTTCTGCCAGCCCGCGCCGGTCGCGGAAATTCTTGACGTTGCCCCCGGCACAGAAGGCGGAGCCCGCGCCGGTGAGGATCACCACCTTCACGCTGGCGTCCCGCTGGAGGGCCGCGCAAGCCTCCACCAGCGCATTCCACTGGGCGGGGCCGCTCAAGGCGTTGCGGGCGTCCGGGTCGTTGAGGGTCAGGATGGCAATGGGGCCTTCACGGTCGATCAAGACAAAATCGGCGGGCTGGGTCTGCATGGTGTTCTCCTCGTACGGCGACGTTATGTGTTTTATGGCTGTTTTTCAGGGGGGCGGCCGGATTTTACAAATGACCGGGAGATGAGCGCAGATGCTGCGCTAAGGTCTTATTTCCGTTGCGGAAAGCGAGGTAAAAGCCGGCCCCTGCCCCTTGCACTCGGTCATTACCCTGCTATTATGGCGCGCTTCTCTGGCTGGCCATTCGGCGGCACGGCCAGATCTTCATCACAACAGGACAAAAACATGCCGATCTACCGCCTCGGAGAACGGGCTCCCCAGCTGCAAGAGGGTGTCTGGATTGCGGACAACGCCACTGTGATCGGTGACGTGCACCTCGGGCCCCACGTGAATATCTGGTTCGGCGCCATTCTGCGCGGCGACAATGATCCCATCACCATCGGCGCCAACACCAATGTGCAGGATGCTGCGGTGCTGCACACCGATGACGGCGTGCCCCTGGATATCGGCGCTGACGTGACCATCGGCCACAAGGCCATGCTGCACGGCTGTACGGTGGGAGAAGGCTCCCTGATCGGGATCAACGCCGTGGTGCTGAACCGGGCGGTGATCGGCAAGCACTGCCTGATCGGCGCCAACTCCCTGATTCCCGAAGGCAAGGTGATCCCCGACCGCTCCCTGGTGTGCGGCTCGCCGGGCCGGATCATCCGCGAACTCACCGACCACGAGGTGAGCCGGCTGAAGGCAAGCGCCGATGGCTACGTGAACAACGCGCTGCGCTACCAGCAGGATCTGGAAGAAATCTGAGGGAAGCACTCGCCTCCCCTGAAAGCACAAGGCCGGCCCCCGATACGTTTCCATCGGGGGCCGGCCTTGTTGTATCGGCTTCGGGGGGATGACGCCTACAGGCGTAAAGCTTCAAACGCTCAGATCCAGGGCCAGGCTGAGCAGCAGGGGCTGGTGATCCGACGCCGCCGTGGCCTGATCCACCGCCAGGGACTCCACCTTGCCCAGCAAATCGGGCGTTACCCAGATAAAGTCGCAGCAATAGGGGCGATCAGGCCACTCGGCACCGTTCACCCCCACGGTATGCAGGTGGGGCACCGTACCGTAGCAGGCCTCCCAAGCATCCACCCATACCGGCGTCCCCTGCTCATCACGTTCCGTCAGGGCTGCCAGGGCCGGGCTGCCGGGCTCGCAGTTGAAATCTCCGCACAATAGGGCCGATGCGGGCCGCGCCAGGGGCTCAAACGGTGTACCGGCACGGATCCGCCCCGAGGTTTCGCCGGGGGTCCGCAGGGCCTGAATGGTATCCAGTTGCAGGCCGTGCAGGGCTTGGGCTTGGGCCAGACGTCGGGCCACGCCGTAGTACTCCAGATGGGTGTTGAGAATGCGCAACCGGTCGGCCACCACCACTTCAAGGCACACCCGGGGCATGGCGGCATAACCGGCCTCGGCAGGCAAAGGCAGGCTATGCACCTGCACCCGCCCCACGGGCAGACGGCTCAGGGTCAGATTGCCAAAACGATTGCGCTCCCCTGAAGGCGCCGGGCCATCAAAGGCAGCGCCAAAGTGGGCCGAATACCCAGGAAAAGCCGCCACCAGACTTGCGGGGCCGTCCATGCTCCGCCCGTTGTTCAGGCTGGCAAACCCCTGGGCCACCTCCTGGAGACAGATCACGTCAAAATCGCCCAGGACACGGATAGTTTCAATACAGCGATTCAGATCCACGACCCCATCGGCGCCGCGACCCCATTGAATATTCCAGCTTAAGACACGCATTTAGCTTCCTTCAGTTCCGGCCCCCTGACCGGCGACGCTGGCTGCACCGAAACACATTTATGCACTTCGGCACAGCCCGGGGATTTTCCTGCAAAAACATCAAAAAACAAGAATTTTATGAAAAACCGAGCCGTGCTCCGCAGCTTTATCCGGGGCAGCGCTCAAGAACGGGGGCAAAACTCCGATATGGACAGCCATTCACCCCGCCACCGGAGGGCACGCCATGAACAGCGTCCAGGAACTCGTTGCCAGCACAGAAAAACTGCTCTGCCTACCCTCGGTGTATCAGCACATCCGAGCCCTGCTGGACGACCCCACCAGCACCAGCGCCGACATGAGCGCAGTGGTGGGCAGCGATCCCGCCATTGCCGCCCGCGTGCTCCAGGTGGCCAACAGCGCCCTGTACGGCGCGCCTGGCCAGATCAGTCACATCGACCGGGCGGTGACGCTGATGGGCCTGCAACGGGTGCACGATCTCGCCCTGACCTGCATGGTCCTGGGTCTGTTTGCCGAGATGCAGAGCGGCCCCCTGCAAGGCTTTCGGGAAAACGCCCTGTATCGCGCCCTGGCGGCCCGCAGCAGCGCCCGATGCCTGGGAATGGGCGACCCGGACCGTTTGTTTGTGGAGGGGCTGCTGGCGGACATCGGCCACCTGGTCATGTACCAAGCCGACCCCACCCAGCGAGAACGCACGACCCACTGGGCGCGCACCCATCATTGCCCCCTGGCTGATGCCGAGCAGACCCTGCTCGGTTTCAACTTTGCCGAAGTGGGCGCCACGCTGGCCTGCCGTTGGGCTTTGCCCCGGGGCTTTGCGGCGGCCATCGGCGCCCAGCTGCATCCGGCCCGGGGCGGCCCCCATGCCACCGAAGCGGCACTGATCCATGTGGCCAATGCCCTGCTGGAGAGCCGTCAGGAGATGGATGCGGAGCACCCCACCGACCTGGATGCCCAGGCCCTGGCGCGGGTTGATCCCCTGTGCGCCTTGTACCTGGAGCTGGACATTCCGCTCATAGCCGGCATCCGCAAGCAAACCGAACAGGATCTGACCCTGGCCCGGGGGCTGTTGCACTAAATCCACCCTGCCCGCACTCACACCGCCGGGCCCGACGGGCAACGGAACACGGTTTCCAAGGCCATTTCTGGCTCAAGACGGCCTTTCCAGCACACCGTGGTGCTGGCCACCCACTCTTCGCTCCGGGGGGAAACCCACCCCCCGAGCGGCGTTTCGGAGCCATGCAGGATGGTGACTTCACCGTCCAGCGGCAGCAGGACATCCACCACCACAGGGCCATTGAACACACGCAGCCCTTCGGGCGTGCAAGTCACTGTGCAGTGCTCGCTGAAATGCCAGTGGAGCTTCACCTCGTGGCCCCGACTGCCCATCAGCTGATCCCGCACCGTCAGCAAACGTGCCTGACGGTTCAGACTCCAGCTCCGCCGATGCAGGGGGTGCCCGGGCAGATGACGATACCCATCGTGCTCGGCAATCAATTGCTCCTGGGCCAGATTGGCCCGCCGCTCCAAGACCCGGCAGGCATAACGGCGTGACCACAGAAAACGCCCGGCCACCACCGCCTGATCCTTGCCCTCCACGCACAGGGTGTTGTGCATGGCCGTGCCACGAAACCCGTCCCGCAAAGCAGCCTGGTGCAGACTCCCCACGCCGGGATCCACCAGAAATGGCCGACCACCCACCGAAAGGGTGAACGCCAGCGCATCCGCATGGGCGTAAGAGGCCAGGCCAGGCCCCCCCAGGGGCCCCGCATCCAGAACCACCCGAATCTCGTCCGAACTGTCCAGGCAGGCCCCCAGGACATACATCCCCCCTGCGGGAAAATCCGTGTTGCGTGTGGCCTGTTCGGCCCGCAGCAGCAGATTGTCGAACCCCTGGCAGCGCTCATCCCCCAGCAACCAACGGCTTCTTCTGTCCACCGCCCCCGCCTTGCGTGCCAGATCTGCCCGCCCGAACAACAGGGCACCGGTGGCAAGCCGGCTGTGATAGGGGCAAACGCCACTCGTCAGATCCAGGCCCAACAGCGGGCGATTGTCCCCGCCGCCCCACTGGGGCACCTGCCCGCCCGCATCCATCAGGGCGGCCAGATAATCCAGCATGGCCTCCAGGCGCTGCCAGAACTCGGGGCTGAAATCCCGCTGGCAGCTACGGGCCGCCAAACCCGCGAGCAACAGGGCATCCCACAGCTGTTGCTGGAGCGGTACAGACTGCTCCAGCACCACGCCATCAGGTGTGCAGATACGGGGGAGTTCAGACTCCAGCTGGGCCCGGGCCTGCTCGCGCCACAGGCGGGATTCTCGCCAACCCGCCCAGGTCACACCGGCCACAAACAAACCGGCCAGTTCGCTCACCAGATGGCTGGTGGCCGTGGAACGCCGGGAGCGATGGGCCCGGATGAACTCAGCGTGACGCCAGATTTGATCCAGCCAGTCGGAGCGCAGTAGCGCCCCCGCCGCCCCATCGAACAGCGGCGAGCGATGCCCTCCCAGCAGCTGCCAAGCCAGCGCCCAATTCAGCAGCCGGGCCGCCAGCTCGGTACTCGACACCCAGTTCGGACCCAGGGGATGGGGACATTGCACAAACCAGGTCTGGAGCAGACTGGCGCAGCCTTCCAGAAAGATCTCTTCACCGCTCAGATGCCAGGCCTGGGCCAACACCACCAGTTCCCGATGACGGTTGAGCAGCCACAACTGGCGCACATCCCCTTCTTGAGCCCCATCCCGGGGAATCGACGCCCGCCCGCGCACTAAAGGAAAAACCACGCCCGTGCGCGGGTGACGGTTCCAATTGGGAGGAAAGCCCAGCAGGAGTGGCTGGGCCGTCAGATCACGCCAGCGCCCTTCCAGCACCTCCCGGGCACGCTGGAGTACCAGACGGTTTTCTTCCATGGGCATGAGTGGTAACCAGCAGGCACCCCGCCCTTGCATGCGGGCAGGCGGCACCAGGGTGGGTTGCCGGGCGCCCAGCAGACTGCGCCGCGCCTGATCCCGCGCACGCACCGCCAGTTCCTGCACCGACACGGTGCACAGGCGATGCCAAAACCACTCCACCCTGCTCAAACTTCCCATCATGTTTGACTCCTGCCCACAGTTGGCCTGAAGGCCCCCGTAGGGATTGCAGATCAGGCATGGCCCCATGCTGATCCACCAAAAACACCAAAACCGCGCAATTTTTTCACATTTGCAAAATAACAGCGTTTTTCGTGTTTTTGCCTGCGTAAAAATTCACGCCGCCAGGAATTTCACAAGTCAAATCAAGACAACCCACAGCACTGCCCTGAACAGGCGCCCTGGGGTGCCATGACATTTAAGGGAAACACCCCGCTTTTCTGCCGGAAAATCAAGGAGCTGGGGTGTAGAGTGGGGAAATCAGGGGATAATTTGTGGATAAAACACTACTAAATGTAGTAGAAAAAAACTTATCAAAACCCTATTGATTTTTTTAAGTTGTTGTTTTTGAAAGACAAAAATTTTTGCGGAAATTCCCACGCGGCGGTAAGCTATGCGCCGATAAAAATTCAATCCGAATCGCATAATCCGGTACGAGACTGACCATGACCGTCACCAAAAAAGATCTCAAATCCAGCACCAGCGCCGCGCTCCAGGCCCAGGAAATCTCCGCTGAAGTCCTGCTCGAGAAGTACGCCAAGGGCGACGAGCAAAGCATCGCCGACGTGCGCCGCCGTGTGGCCCGCGCCTTGGCCGCCATGGAAGCCGAAGAAAAGCGCGCCCACTGGGAAGCCAAATTCCTCGAAGCCCAGGAAAAGGGCTTCATCCCCGCTGGCCGCATCAACTCCGCCGCCGGCACCAGCCTCGCCGCCACCCTGATCAACTGCTTCGTGCAGCCGGTGGGCGACTCCATCACCGAATCCGTCGATGGCCGTTGCGGCATCTACACCGCCCTCGCCCAGTCCGCCGAAACCATGCGGCGCGGCGGCGGGGTGGGCTATGACTTCTCCTCCATCCGCCCCAAGGGCGCGATGGTGCGCGGCACCCAGTCCAATGCCTCCGGCCCCGTGTCTTACATGCGGGTGTTCGACCGCTCCTGCGAAACCGTTGAATCCGCCGGCTCCCGCCGGGGCGCCCAGATGGGCGTGCTGCGCTGCGACCACCCGGACATCGAAGAATTCATCCACGCCAAGGACGAAGGCGACCTGACCAACTTCAACATCTCCGTGGGCGTGACCGATGCCTTCATGGAAGCGGTTGAAGCCGATGGCGACGTCGAACTCGCCCACAAAGCCGAGCCCTCCAAGGACATCCAGGCTGCCGGGGGCTACCAGCGCGCCGACGGGCAATGGGTATACCGCAAGGTGCGTGCGCGGGATCTGTGGGACCAGATCATGCGTTCCACCTACGACCACGCCGAGCCGGGCATCCTCTTCCTGGATCGCATGAACAAGGACAACAACCTCAATTACTGCGAAGTGATCGAG
>JAJTBM010000088.1 GCA_021286885.1 Rhodocyclales bacterium | reverse complement strand
GGCGGCGCCCGCTACTACCTGCATCGCCAAGACCTGACCATGGGTTCCGAGCGGGTGTGGATAGAAATCCGGGATCAGGATTCCGGAATGGTCATCGAACGCCAGGAACTGGTTCCAACCCAGGATTACGACGTGAATTATCTCCAGGGCCGCATCATGTTGCGGGATGCCCTGCCGTCCACCGCCAATGGTGCAGGGGTGGTCCGCAGCACGGCCTTGTCGGGCAATCCGGCCTACTTGGTGGTTACCTACGAATACGTGCCGGGTCTGGATGCGGTGGATACCTTTGCCACCGGCTTGCGCGCCACCCATTGGGTCAATGACGTGCTGCGCCTGGGGGTGAGCGGTTACCACCAGGGCGAGGGGGCCAGTGAGCAGACCCTGAAGGGGCTGGACGTGACGGCCCGGGTGGCCCCCGGTACTTCCGTCAAGCTGGAAGTCGCCCGCTCATCCGGGGCGGGAGATGCCACCTCAACCTCGGTGGACGGCGGTTTCGGCTTTAATAGCATCAGCGGTGCCGATGGGGACGCCATGGCAAAACGGGTGGAGGTCCAGGCCAATCTGGCGGAGCTGACCGATGCCGCCCAGGGGGTGCTGAGCGCCTATTGGCAGGACAAGGAGCGCGGTTTTTCCGGTCCCGGGCAGATCAACTGGAACGGTGAGGCCGTGCGCCAGAGCGGTGCCAAGGCAGCGCTTACCCTCGGTGCCGGCAACGAGCTGAAGGTCAAGGCGGATGACCGCCATACGGATTCCCAGGATGTGACCAGCGCCGAGGCCAGCCTGCGTATGCCCGTACAAGAGCACTGGGGGCTCACCGTGGGGGTGCGCCAGGACGACTGGGATACCCGCGTGGTCAACGCCAGTCCGACCTTGTCCCGGGATGGAGCTCGTACAGATGTGCTGCTCATGGCGGATTACACCCCGCCCCGGGAAGGAGGGGCGCCTGGCGAGAAAGGCGATTGGAGCGCTTATGCCTTTGTCCAGGGAACTGCCGAGCGTAGCGGCAACCGGGAAGAAAACAACCGGGTGGGGGTCGGGGGCCGCTGGCGGGTGAATGACCGTTTCGGTCTTTCCGCGGAAGCCTCCGACGGTAGTCTGGGGGTGGGCGGCATGTTGGGGGGCGACTACCGGCTCTCGGATCGCAGCAATGCCTACCTGAACTACCGGCTGGAAACCGAAAGTCCGGATAACTACTACCGGGGCCGTAACGGCACCTGGGTAAACGGTCTGGACTACCGGGTCAGCGAGACGGTGCGCCTGTTTGGCGAAACCAGGGCGGTGCATGGGGTGGGGCCCGAAAGCTTGACCCAGGCTTTTGGGGTGGATCTGGCACCCAATGACCGCTGGAATTTCGGCACCAAATTCGAGATCGGCAAGGTCATGGATCCCCTGGCCGGGGATTTGAAACGCACCGCCGTGGGGTTTTCCGTCGGCTGAAATATGCGGGCTCCATGGAATACCGTAACGAAGTCGGAGATGGGGGCAGCAATGACGATGTACGGCGTCGTACCTGGCTCATGCGCAACAGCCTCGGCTATCAGGTGGATCCCGCCTGGCGCCTGCTCGGCAAATTCAATCTGTCGCGCAGCAGCAACAGCCAGGGGGCATTCTACGACGGCAACTTCCGCGAAGTGGTGCTGGGGGCGGCCTACCGGCCCGTGGATAACGATCGCTGGAATACCCTGTTCAAATACACCAATTACTACAACGTCCCGTCCCCCGGGCAGCTGAGTGCTACTGGCAGCGTGGCTGACTATTCCCAGAAAAGTCAGGTGTTCTCGGTGGATACGGTCTGGGATGCGCTGCCCTGGCTTTCCCTGGGGGCCAAGTATGGCTTGCGCATCGGCGAGCTACGGGACAACAAGGTCGATGGCAGCTGGTTCTCCAGCCGGGCTGATCTGATGGTGTTGCGCGCCGACTGGCATGTGGTACGGGAATGGGACGCGGTGTTGGAGTTACGCAAGCTGCGCGCCAAGGAGGCTGAAGATGCCCGAGCAGGGGCCTTGGTGGCCGCGTATCGGCACATGGGCAAAAACGTGAAGGTGGGCCTGGGCTACAACTTCACCGATTACTCGGACGACCTCACTGACCTGTCCTACCGCAGTCGCGGCTGGTTCCTGAATGTACTGAGTACCCTGTGATCCCAGGGGGCGGCCTGGGCCGCCCCTGGTTCAGGAGCAAGGAAGTGATTGTGGAGAGCAAGAAAGTCACCTTGTCCGCATTCTGCATCCACCCGGAGGACTACCTCCTGGTGGAGCAGGCATGGCGCTGGAGCGGGTGAGTCTGGCAGAGTTTCTGGAAGTGGCGGCTTACCGCTACGCCCGCCAGGTTCTTGTCCGAGAAAACTGCGTCCGGGCAAGGCGCTGGGCTGACTTTTTCGTCCAAGTCGGGAACCGCTCCGTCATCCAGTAAAGCTGCGCTACTGAAGTCCTGGACCCAGCGGTTGCCGGATTTTGTGCGGGACCCTTCAAGCCTTCCTGGGGTGTAGTTGTGCATCGAAATTATCGAGGCAGGGCATGGGCAGGGGAACGTCCTGTTCCAGGTGCCTCAGGCGCTGTTGCCATTGTTCGAGAATCTGGCTCCGTTCCGGATCGGTGAGGTAGGGGATGTGCCAGCCGATGAAGGGCGGCAGTACCTGGAAGCCGGCGTAGGCCAGGGTGCCCTGCAGCAGGGGCTTCAGCAGCTCGGGCAAGGGGCCGTGTATTCCCTCGGGCTGGAACATGTGCACCTGGCCGCCCAGGGTGACGCTGACCAGGGCCCGCCGGCCCGCGAGGCCGCCCCGGTCGTAGAAGCGCTTGCCCCCATAGACCAGGCCGGAGACGAACACCCGGTCGATCCAGCCCTTCATGATGGCAGGGGTGGAGCACCAGTACAGGGGAAAGTTGAGGATCAGCAGGTCGCACCACAGGAGTTTGTCCAGTTCGGCCTGGATGTCCGGGCTCAGGCTGTGATGCTGGACCGCATGCCGCTGTTCCAGGGCATAGACGCAATATTCCGGATTGGCCGGTTCAAGGAAATCGTCAGCCGAGGCCACCGGGTTGAAGCCCATGGCGTAGAGGTCGGAAAGCTGCACTTCATGTCCCTGGCGGCTCAGGGTTTCCCGGGCGGCTTCCTTGAGGGCCGAGCTGAAGGAACGGGGTTCCGGATGGGCATGGACAATCAGGCATTTCATGGCTGGGGAGGGGCTGATGGTTGTCTGGAAGATGGCATTTTCCACCATGCAGACCTCCATAAGGCCCCCCAAAGGCGGGCACTCGGCCTGCATGGGCTGGATGCTTGCAGATGCCCCTTCTGGCGGAGTGCAACTGGCCTGGAAGACTCCGTACCCGGATGCCCTCTACATGCAGCAGTTCCGACGGTTTCTGAAACGAAAAGGGCTGATTCCAGAAGGAATCAGCCCTTTTCGAGAATCTGGCGCGCCCGAGACGATTCGAACGTCCGACCCCTGCCTTCGGAGGGCAGTACTCTATCCAGCTGAGCTACGGGCGCCAAGGTTGCAAATGCAACGAAGCTGCAAGGATAACGCGAAACCCGTGCCAATGTCTATGCTTTGTGTGCAAGAAAGTGAATGGCCCCGCTATAATCAATACTTTACCATTGTGCCGTCTTGAGGAACCCAGCATGTCGGATCGTCGCCTTGTTTCCCGTTCCAGCGCACGGATTGCGCTGACCCTTGGTTTCGTTGCCCTCGCCACCCAGCTCACCGGCTGTGGCAAGAAGGCTGCCGTTGATGAAGAACTGGCTGCCAAGCTGATCGAGCCCGTTGCCAAGGTCGCCCTGGCTGCTGCCCCCGCTGCTGCCCCTGGCAGCCGCACTGGCGAAGAGATCTTCAAGGCTGTGTGCGCCGCCTGTCACGAGTCTGGCGCTGCTGGTGCGCCCAAGGCTGGCGATAAGGGCGCTTGGGCCCCCCGTCTGGGCGCTGGTCTGGATGGTCTGGTGAAGTCTGCCACTGCTGGCAAGGGCGCCATGCCTCCCAAGGGCGGTGCTGCCGACCTGACCGATAAGGAACTGGCCCGCGCCGTGGCCTTCCTGGCCAACAAGGCGGGTGCTGGCTTCAAGGCTCCGGACTGAGTTTTAAGTTTTTTTCCAGTCGGCTGGCGTTCCGGGGGGAGCGTCGGCTGGGTGGCTGAAAGCCACAGCCGCAAAGAAAAAAGCGCAGATCCCGAAAGATCTGCGCTTTTTTTGTAGGTCCCCCGCGCGTGCCGCCAGGCCTGCATCCTGAACCTGAGTTCAGGGGGGCCGCATTCCTTCCGTATCAGGCACACTCGACGGGGAGCGCGCACACCAACGGTTTCTATGGGCAGCGACCCATGTCACGAAGACATTGGTTCAAGGAGTATTAAGGCCTTAACCAACACCGCAGGGGATTAATCAAACCTTTTGAGCAGGTACTTGTACTCTGATAACGCTGAGATACTGCGCTCAGAGACTGCCAAATACCAGGGGCTTTTCGTCGCTGATGGCGTCGTCCAGCCGGTTGCCCATGACTTCGATTCTACGCTTGACCGCACCAATGTCAAATCCCATCTCACGCTTGGATTGCAGAAATTCGTGGGTCACGTTAAGAGCCACCATCACGGCCAGGCGTTCGCCGGCTGAGTTGGTACGACTGGCCAGATCGCGCATCTTTTCATCGAGGTAGTTCACTGCCATCAGCAGGTCGGCCTTGTCCTCGGGTTTGCAGGCCACGCGGTACTCGCGGCCCTGCAGTTTGATGTCGAGTTGTTCCATCAGGTGTTGAGCTCCGGCAGACGGGCGATCAGCGCTTCGACCCGGCTGGAGGCAACGCCCAGACGGTCGTTGATTTCGCGCTGGGCGGCCTCAAGGGCGGCGATCTGGTCGCGCAGGTTACGGTTTTCGGCCTGGGCAGCAGCGTACTTGCTGATGAGCAGTTCGATCTTCTGTTCGAGAGAGGCGATTTCGGCGTCCATGCGGGCAATCTTAGAGAGGGGGCTGGGGATGGTCAAGCAAGGCCCGCTGGGCGACACCGTCACCCAGGCAGGCGGCCAGACGGGGCAGATCCATATGCTGTTCGATACTGTCGGCGAGGCGCTCCAGGTCCGCCTCCCGGCGGGCGGCCAGATCCACCCGGCGGGTTTCCCGCAGTCCCGCCCAGGCGAGCAGGGCACCCAGGGCATCCGGGGCGTCAAACAGGCCGTGCAGGTAGGTGGCGAAGATCTGGTCGTCGGCGGAGCGGGCGCCGTCGGCCCGCCCATCGGCCAGGAGGGCGGCGGGGCGTTCCAGGGCCGGGCCGTGGGTGACGCCCATATGGATTTCGTAGCCCCGGGTGGCGGGCTGGCCCGTCAGGGTGAGCCGGCCTTCCACGTTCAGGAGCTGTTTTTCGGCTTCGAGGGTGGTTTCCACGTCCAGCAGGCCTAGGCCGGGCAGGCTGCCGGGGGCGCCTTCGAGCCCTTGGGGGTCGTGCAGCTGGCGGCCCAGCATCTGGTAGCCGCCGCAGATCCCCACCACCTTGCCGCCGTAGCGCAGGTGGCGCTGGAGGGCACTTTCCCAGCCCTGTTCGCGCAGCCAGCGCAGATCGGCCTGCACGGCCTTGGAGCCGGGCAGCACGATCAGGTCGGCGGGGGGGATGGATTGGCCGGGGCCGATCCACGAAAAATCCACCTGGGGATGCAGGCGCAGGGCGTCCAGGTCGGTGTGGTTGGAAATGCGCGGATACACCGGCGCCACCACCCGCAGGCGGGGCTCGCCAGCGGCGCCGGATTTATCGATGCGGGCTTCGCCCAGGGCGTCTTCCGCATCCAGGAACAGGCCGTGCAGATAGGGCAGCACCCCCAGCACCGGGCGCCCGGTGCGGGCTTCCAGCCAATCGAGGCCGGATTGCAGCAGGCCGATGTCGCCCCGGAAGCGGTTGATCACAAAGCCCTTGACCCGCGCCTGTTCGCTCGGTGAAAGCAGCTCCAGGGTGCCGACCAGGTGGGCGAACACGCCGCCCCGGTCGATGTCGGCCACCAGGATCACCGGGCAATCCACCGCTTCGGCAAAGCCCATGTTGGCGATGTCCCGGTCGCGCAGATTGATCTCGGCGGGGCTGCCCGCGCCCTCCACCAAGACTGCCGTGTAGGCGCTGGAGAGGCGTTCATAGCTTTCGAGCACCGCCGCCATGGCCCGGGGCTTGTACTCGTGGTAATCCCGGGCGGAGAGCTGGGCCACGGCCTTGCCGTGGATGATGACCTGGGCGCCGATGTCGGTGGCGGGCTTGAGCAGCACCGGGTTCATGTCGGTATGGGGTTCGAGCCCGGCGGCAATCGCCTGAAGGGCCTGGGCCCGGCCGATTTCGCCCCCATCGACGGTCACCGCCGAATTGAGGGCCATGTTCTGGGGCTTGAAGGGCACCACCGCCACTCCCCGGCGTTTGAGCAGCCGGGCGAGCCCCGCCACCAGCGTGCTCTTGCCCGCGTCGGAGGTTGTTCCTTGAACCATCAGGGTCAGACCACGCTGCATGACTTACAATCCGGGGTGCGCAAAGCCTGTAATTATCCCATGTCTGTTCTGCTTCTCGCTGTTCTCTTTCCGGTTGCGATCCCCATGGCCCTGGGCCTCGGCCTCGATAGGCTGTTGGGTGAACCCCGGCGTTTCCATCCCCTGGTGGGTTTTGGTCGCTACGCCAGCGCCGTGGAGGCCCTGTGCCGTCGCGTGCACAGCGGGCGCGCCACCGGCCTGCTCGCCTGGAGCCTGGCCGTGCTGCCCTGGGTGGCTGTCGCCGGATCCCTGCGTTCCCACGGCGGGCTGTGGGCCCTGCTGGTGGATGTGGGCCTGCTGTATTTTGCGGTGGGCGGACGCAGTCTGGCCGAACACGCCCGGGCCGTGGCCACTCCGCTCCTGGCGGGCGATCTGGGGGCGGCCCGCCAGCGCCTGTCGTGGATCGTATCGCGGGATACCGCCAGCCTGGACGAAAACGGCGTGGCCCGCGCCACTGTTGAATCGGTGCTCGAAAACGGTAACGACGCGATCTTCGGCGCCCTGTTCTGGTTTGCCCTGCTGGGCGGGCCGGGGGCCCTGATGTTCCGCTTGGCCAACACCCTGGACGCCATGTGGGGCTATCGCACCGAGCGCTATCTGCGCTTTGGCTGGGGCGCGGCCCGGATCGACGACGTGCTCAATTATCTGCCCGCCCGCTGCACCGCTCTGAGCTACGCCCTGCTGGGCCAGACCCGCAAGGCCCTGCACTGCTGGCGTACCCAGGCCCCCGCCTGGGACAGCCCCAACGCTGGCCCGGTGATGGCTGCCGGTGCCGGGGCCCTGGATGTGGCCCTGGGCGGTGAGGCGGTGTATCACGGCAAGCTGGAAACCCGGCCCCCGCTGGGCACCCGCAAGCCGGCGGCGGCTGGCGACATCGACAAGGCTCTGGTGCTGGTGCAGAACAGCATCTGGCTGTGGCTGCTGGCAGTGGCCCTGATCGGGATGCTCAAGCGTGCTTGAGCACGGGGGGCGTTTGCGCCAGGCTGCCCGGCGCCATGGAATTCCCTTGGCCGAGTGGGTGGATTTATCCACCGGCATCAATCCCCACCCTTACCCGGTGCCGCCCCTGGGGCCCGAGGTCTGGCAGCGCCTGCCCGAAGACGATGACGGGCTGGAAGCCGCCGCCGCCGCGTATTACGGGGCGCCCGGGCTGCTCCCGGTGGCCGGCTCCCAGGCCGCCATTCAAACCCTGCCCGCCTGCTTTGCGCCGGGCCAGCGGGTGCTGACCCTGGCCCCCACCTACGCCGAACATCCCCATGCCTGGCGTACCCATGCCCTCCGGGCGCTCCCCGCCGGGCAGATCGAGGCCGCCCTGGATGAGACCGACATCCTGCTGCTGGTCCAGCCCAACAACCCGGACGCGGTGCATTTCGGAGCTGAGCAGCTGCTCGCCTGGCAGGCCCGGCTGGCGGCCCGGGGGGGCTGGCTGATCGTGGATGAAGCCTTTCTGGATGCGGAATCCGAAGCCAGCCTGGTGCCCCGTACCGGCGCTCCGGGTCTGGTGGTGCTGCGTTCGGTGGGCAAATTTTTTGGGCTGGCGGGGGCTCGGGTGGGATTTGTATTCGGCCCGTCCGCGCTGCGCCAGCAACTGGCCGAGCACCTGGGCCCCTGGCCCATCTCCGGCCCGGCCCGGCAGGTGTGCACGGCCGCCCTGGCCGACCGTGTCTGGCAGGCCGAGGCCCGCCAGCGGCTCTGGGAGGAGAGCGCCCGGCTGGGCGCGCTGCTGGACGCCTACGGGATCTGCGGCGGCCACGCCACCGCGCTGTTCCAGTGGCGCCCCCGGCCCGATGCGGAAGCCCTGCACCACGCCCTGGCCCGCCAGGGCATTCTGACCCGTTTATTCACCGCGCCCGCCGGCCTGCGCTTTGGCCTGCCCGGCACTCCCGACGAATGGCGCCGCCTTGAAGCGGCCCTGGCATCCCTATGAAAATTTCCTTGCTCCGCCTGCTGGCCGGAGGCGGGCTGGCCCTCGGGCTGGCGGCTGCCCAGGCAGCCACGCCGATTGTGATCACCGATGACCAGGGCAAGAGCGTGCAGCTCGCCCAGCCCGCCCGGCGCATCGTGAGCCTCGCCCCCCACGTCACCGAACTGCTCTACGCTGCTGGGGCCGGAGACAAGGTGGTGGGCGCCGTGCAGTACAGCGACTATCCGGAAGCCGCCAAAAAGCTGCCTCGGGTGGGAGGCTACACGGCGGTGGACATGGAAAAGGTGGCCGCCCTCAAGCCCGATCTGGTGATTGCCTGGAAGAGCGGCAACCGGGATGCCCACCTGGACAAGCTCAAGGCCCTGGGGATTCCGGTATTCATCAACGAGCCTCGCCGCATCGAGGACGTGGCCCGCAGCCTGGAGCAATTGGGCCGGCTGGCCGGCACCGAGGCCGCGGCCCAGGCCGCTGCGCGCAATTTTCGCCAGCGTCAGGCCGCCCTGGCCGAGCGTTACGGCGCCCGGCCCAAGGTCAAGGTGTTCTACGAGATCTGGAACAAGCCCCTCATGACGGTGAATGGGGAGCATCTGATTTCTGATGTGATGCGTCTGTGTGGCGGCGAAAACGTGTTTGCCCGCCTGCCGGTGCTGGCGCCCACCATTGATACCGAAGCGGTGCTGGCCGCTGCCCCCGAGGTGGTCCTTGCCAGCGGGATGGGCGATTCCCGCCCCGAGTGGCTGGACGACTGGCGCCAATGGAGCCGCCTGCCGGCGGTGGCCAAGGGCAATCTGTTCTTCATCCCCCCCGAGCAGCTCCAGCGCCATACTCCCCGCATTCTGGACGGGGCCGAGAAGCTGTGTGCCCAGCTGGACGAAGCCCGGAGCAAGCGATGATGATGCAGCGCCTTGGCCTTGTTTTGCTGGCCTTTTCAGGGGGCGTGGCGGCCCAGACGGGGCGCCACCTGCCCGAGCACCCGCTGC
>JAJTBM010000087.1 GCA_021286885.1 Rhodocyclales bacterium | reverse complement strand
AGCTCCCCCATCCTGCTGGTGGGGGAAGAGGGCCAGATCCTCGAAGCGAATCCTGCCGCGACAGGGCTGTACTGCTATCCCCGGGAATTGATGCTGCAGATGGAGCTGGCCCAGCTCATGCCGGCCTGTCCATCCCCCGCCCGCCTGTTTACCACCCAGCCGGAAACCCTTCCGGCGGGGCTGCACCTGCGCCAAGGGGCGGAAAGCTTCATGGCGGAGGTCACCCTGTCTTATGTACGCCTGCGTGGTGTGCTGATGGCCGTGGTGCTGGTGCGGGACGTGCATGAAGCCCATCTGCGGGCCGCCCTTGAGCAGCACCAGCAGCGGGAACTGGCCCATGCGGCCCGGCTCATCCATGCAGGTGAAATGGCCTCGGCCCTGGCCCATGAACTGAACCAGCCCCTGACCGCCATTCGAAACTTCAGCGGCGTGGTTCAGCGTCGACTGGAGCAGATGGGGGATGCGGCCCGCACTGTGCGTGAGCCGGTTCAGATGATCGCCGAGCAGGCCCTGCGGGCCGGAGAGATCGTGCATCGCATCCGGGGATTCGTGCGCAAGGGCGTTCCGGTGACGGCGCCCTTGAGCCTCAACGAGGTGGTGCGGGATGTGATCCGCTTCAATGAGGCAGACGCCCGCGCCCATGGGGTCGAAATTCAGGTTTTGCTGGCTGAGGATCTGCCCCGCCTGAATGCTGATCGCCTGCAACTGGAGCAGGCCATCAGCAATCTGGTGCGCAATGGCATCGAGTCCATGCTGGAGCTGCCCGGCCAGCGGCTGTTGCGCATCAGCTCCAGCCTTACGGTGGATCAGCAGCTGGAGTTGCGGGTCAGCGACCAAGGCGGCGGCTTGGCCCCCGCCCTGGCCCATGATCCGTTTGCACCTTTTGTCACCACCAAACCCCATGGCATGGGTTTGGGGCTGGCCATTTGTCGTACGATCATCGAAAACCATGGAGGGCGCATCTGGGTGGCCAACAACTCTGCCCGGGGATGCACCTTCTGTTTCAGTCTCCCCCTTCCGACCGCCTGAGGATCAAGGATCAAAAATGCCCCATAGCCTGCGTTCATCCCTGCAGCCCGCTCCGTTCATGCCGGTTGAGCCCCTGGTGTGCGTGGTGGATGACGATGATGCAGTGCGTTTGTCGATTCGGCTGCTGATTGAAACCCTCGGGCTGGAGGTGCGGGCTTTTGCCACTGCGCTGGATTTTCTGGCCGATGCCCAGGCCCGGGAGGCCTGTCATTGCCTGGTGCTGGATGTGCGCATGCCGGGCCTGAGCGGCACGGCCCTGCAGGAGCGGCTGGTGCGCGAGGGCAACCCGATGCCCATCATCTTTGTATCGGCCCATGGTGACGTGCCCATGGTGGCCCGAGCCATGCGCGAAGGGGCTTTTGATTTTCTGCAGAAGCCCTTTAACGATCAGGTGCTTCTGGATCGGGTGCTGGAGGCCGTGCAGCATGCGGGCCAGACACGTCGCCTGCGCCTGGAGGTGCAGGAGGTCGAACGGCGCCTGGACAGCCTCACCCAGCGGGAGCGGGACGTGATGAGCGGGATGATCCAGGGCCGCCTGAACAAGCAGATCGCAGAAGATCTGGGGATCAGCATGAAAACCGTGGAGCAGCACCGGGCCCGGGTGATGGAAAAGCTGCAGGTGGCATCTTTAGCCGAATTGGTGCGGGCCGCCCTCAAAACTGGACGTTTTGAGGCTTGAGGCTACGGGTAAACCCGCACTCCCATCAGGGCAAGCCCTGATTTGATCAAAACGACATATTGAGCATAGTTGCATCCGAATCTCCGAAAGCGCAACAAGTTGCAAATTTGTTCAGCGGGATTGTTTTAGCTTTGCTGGATATTGCTGGGCTTGTAAGCCGCTACGGCAGAAGTCCTGGAGAGGGTGGAGGAGACCTTCCCAGGATTGTGTGGGTGCAGTAAAGCTCCGCTTCCGGAGCCGTTCTTGAAGTGTTCGTTCGTTCTGCGGGGCTGCTTTCCTAAAGGGGAAGCAGCCCTGTTTTTTTGGCCGATCACCCCTGCCCAGGTGCGCCCGGGGCGGGTCTTGGTAAAATCGTCCCCATGCTGGAACAACACGATCTGCACGCCCGGGCCTATGGGGCCCTGATGGAGCCCGCGCTGGAGCCCAAGCTCGCCGGGGTAGAAGCACTGCTTGCCGACTGGGCTTCCGGGGCCGTCAAGCTGCGGGCAGAGAGCGCCTGCCCGGTGCGCTCGGTGCCCGATGCGGGGCGTCCGGCCCGGCCCGAACTCATCCCCCATACCGAGGTGCCGCGTCGCTCCCCGGCCACGCCTGAGGGTTTCGCCGCCCTGCTGCACGCGATTGCCCATATCGAGTTCAATGCGATCAATCTGGCGCTGGATTGCGTCTATCGCTTCCGGGGGCTGCCCCGGGATTTTTACGCGGGTTGGCTGCAGGTGGCAGGCGAAGAGGCCTACCACTTTGGCTTGGTGCGGGCGCGGCTGCGCAGCACAGGCCACGACTACGGGGATTTTCCTGCCCACCGGGGGCTGTGGGACATGGCCCTCAAGACGGAGGATGATCCCCTCGTGCGCATGGCCCTGGTGCCCCGCGTGCTGGAGGCCCGGGGGCTGGATGCGACGCCGCCCATCGTGGCGCGTCTCAAGCAGATTGGGGATGCAGAGACCATCGCGGTGCTCGACATCATTCTGCGGGATGAAGTGGGTCATGTGGCCTTGGGAGATCGCTGGTTCCGTCATTTTTGCCGGGAACGGGGGTGGCCCGAGGAGGAAACCTATCTGGCCCTGATGACGGATTACGAGGCGCCTTGGCCGCCCAAGCCCCTGAATGTGGAAGCCCGCCTGAAGGCGGGCTTCACCCCGGATGAAATCCGGCGGCTGGAGGGTGGGCGTCCCCGCCGGCAGCCGGCCTGAGGGCGGCACCGGCAAGGCTGGGGCTTACAGCGAACCGTAGCTGTGCAGCCCCGACAGGAACATGTTGACCCCCACGAAGGCAAAGGCGGTCACCAGCAGGCCGATCACCGCCCACCAGGCCAGCATGGCCCCCCGCAGCCCCTTGGTGAGGCGGATGTGGAGCCAGGCGGCGTAGTTCAGCCACACAATGAAGGCCCAGGTTTCCTTCGGGTCCCACTGCCAGTAGGTGCCCCAGGCCTCGGCGGCCCACAGGGCGCCCAGGATGGTGGCGATGGTGAAGAAGGCGAAACCGATGGCAATCGCCTTGTACATCACATCATCCAGCACTTCCGGGGCCGGCAGGCGGCCCGCCAGAATGCCCTTGCGGGCCAGCAGGTCGGCCACGCCGATCATGGCGGCCAGCGCAAAGGCGCCATAGCCGATGAAGTTGGCGGGCACGTGCACCTTCATCCAGTAGCTTTGCAGGGCCGGGATCAGGGGCTGGATTTCCTGGGCGTCGCGGCTGAAGGTGTACCACAGCAGAAAGCTCACCGCCGCCGAGATCACCAGCAGCACGAAGGCGCCCATGCGCCGGGTGGCGTAGCGCTCCTCGTAGTAGAGGTAGAGCAGGCCGGTGATGATGGAGAACAGCACAAAGACTTCGTACAGATTGCTGACCGGAATGTGGCCCACATCGGTGCCGATCAGGTAGCTCTCGTACCAGCGCACCAGCAGTCCGGCGATGCCCATGGTGCAGGCGCACCAGGTGAGTACCGAGCCGGTACGCTCGGCAAAGTCGGAGCGGGCCAGCAGGCCCAGCAGATAGGCCCCGGTGGCAATGAAGAACAGGGCGCTCATCCACATGATGGCGGTCTGGCTGGAGATCAGGTATTTCAAGAAAAACACCTGCTCGGCCCGGGCCAGGTCGCCCTGGTAGAGCTGGATGCTGGCCAGCGCCACCCCCGCGCAGGCCGCCAGATAGATCCGGAAGGGCTTCCACTGCCAGCCCATCAGAGCGAAGGCGGGCAGCGTCAGGAGCAGGATGGCCTGCTCATAGGTGTCCATGAACTGGCGGTACTGGCCCAGGGCATACAGGGCGCCGCCCGCCAGGGCGAGGGTGTAGATCCAGTCCCCGGCACGCAGTCGGCGCAGCAAGGGGGCGTGTTCGGTGTGAGTCATGTCCATCTTGGGGGCTCCATTACGCCTGGGGCGGGGCAGGGTTTGGGGAAGCAGCAGGGCGGGCGTCGAGCAGCTGGGCGAGGGCGTCCCGGTGGCGGGCAAAGTCCTGGTCCACGTCCATCGACTTGCGGTTGGAACTGAGGGCCAGCAGCGCTTCGCCCTGATCCTTGACCAGCACAAAGAGCCGGCGTTCCCGCACGTAGAGCATGGCGAATACGCCCAGTACCAGCAGCAGGGAGCCCAGGTAGACCAAAGGCTTGCCCGGCGAGCGGGTGGCCTGTAGAACGGTGGCGCGCACCTCCTCGAAACCATCCAGTTGCAGATAGACCGGGGCGCCATAGTGCAGGCTGTCGCTCATGCTGTTCAGGCTGTCGCGCAGGAAGCGGTCGAGGGTGGCATCCGGGGTTTTGGGGGCGTCCGGGTGCTGGAGCCGCCAGGCTTCCCAGGCGCTGCCTTCCAGGATCTTCAGGAAGATGTCGGCAGCCTTGTCCCGTTCGGCGGCGGGGATGGTGCTTTCGATGAACTTGCCCAGGGCCTCGAAGCCACCCCGGGCAAACAGGTCCAGGGTCTTGAGGGCGGTTTCCTGCATCCGGGCGCGCATGGTGTCGCTGGTGTCCGGCCCCAGGGCTACGAGGCTGAAGCGGCGGGCCAGTTCGGTATGCCTGGCCGGGTCGAGCAGGGTTCGGCGCAGGGCGAACCAGCTGTCGGGCGTGTTGTTGGCATCCACCGGAATCCGCATGTAGCGGAAGGGGAGCGCCGGGTCGGTGCGCATCCCGGCCAGGAAGTAGCGGGCCCCATCCTGCTCGATGGGCTGCATGTAGTTCATGTATTCCCGGGCCTGGCCGGCGTTGTCCCGCAGCTTGTACTGGATGCTGGGGCCCACGTTCTGCATGTCCTTGCGGGCGCTGCTGCGTGCACCACTGCCCAGGTGGCGCTCCAGGGCGCTGCCTTCGGCGGGCGCCGTTTCGTCGGCCATGTTTTCGATGTTGAAGGGACGGAAGCTGCCCAGCTCCAGGGTGTAGCCCTGGGCCTCTCCCTGGAGGGCAAGGCTATCGCCCACATCCACCTTCAGATGGCGCGTGGCCTCCTGGGGCTGGGGCGCCAGGGCGTGACTGCGCAGGGTGAGGTGGGAGCCGCCGTCTTCAAAGCTGGCCTGATAAAGGGTGATGCCGGCTACTTCGAAGGGTTTGTTGACCTCGATGGTCTTCTCGAAAGACTGGCCGGAGCGCAGGTCGGTCACCACGATGTCGCTGGCGAAGCGCTTGGGCATCCCGGTGGAGTAGTGCTCCAGGTGGAACTTGCGCAGGGACACGGCAAAGGGCAGATCCTGGAGCAGCACCCCGTCTTGCACATTGAGCACGGCCTGACGGGCGCTCTTGCCTTCGGGGATGAACACATTGCCCCGGAAACTCCAGTTGTCCAGCCCCAGCCGGCTGGATTCGGGGATGTCTGAAATCAGCTGGTTGCCGTTGGTGATGCGCTTGTCCCCGAGCAGCATTTGCAGCTTGAGGGGCAGGTTGCCGTCCAGCAGGCCGCCGATGCAGATCAGCACGATGGCGCCGTGGGCCAGGAAGTAGCCGATGCGCGTCCAGCTGCCCTGGCGGGCGGCGATCAGGACGGCGCCCTCACGCGGGTTCACCCGGCTGCGAAAGCCCTGGCGCTGCAGGTAATCGAGGATGCGGGTCTGGCTGGCTGCGCTTGTCTGGCCGATGGGGAACCGGGCGTGGTGCTGGAACTGGGCGAGGGAGGCTTCCCGGGCATGCTCCCGGTAGCTCTGCATGTCCCTCACCATGGGTTTGGCCTGGCGCAGGATGCAGGCGGTGGTGGAAATCACCAGGAAACCCAGGATCACCAGAAACCAGACCGAGTTGTACACCGCATAGAGGCCCAGTTTTTCAAAAACCGGGAACCAGAAGGGGCCGAACTGGTTGAGATAGTTGTTGTAGGGTTCGTTCTGCTTGAGCACCGTGCCGATCACGGAGGCAATGGCCAGGATGCTGAGCAGGCTGATCGCGAAGCGCATCGAGCTGAGCAGCTCGTACAGGGTGCGGGCGGTGCTGCGGTGTCGCATGGGGCGGGCGGGGGAGGGCGGAGCGGAATGGAAAAAAGGGGTGAGCCCGGAAAGGCCACCCCTTTTTTTATAGCTGGATCAGGGCCGGTATGGCCTTGACTTAGCGCAGGCCGGCGGCGAAGTCGGAAACGGCCTTGATGTCTGCGTCGGTCATCTTGAGGGCGATGGTACGCATCATCTTGTTGGGGTCGTTGGCGCGCTCGCCGGCACGGAAGGCCTTCAGCTGGGCTTCGGTGTATTCGGGGTACTGACCACCGATACGGGGGAACTGGGCGGGCAGGCCAGCACCGGCGGGGCCGTGACAGGCCGCACAGGCGGGGATGCCGCGCTTCAGGTCGCCCGCACGCCACAGGCGTTGGCCGGCTTCGATGGTGGCCTTGCTCTTGGCGGACTCGGGCTTGAGCTGCTGGCCAGCAAAGTAGGCGGCCAGGCCCTTCATGTCGTCGTCGGAAAGAGGTGCAGCCATGCCGCCCATGACGGGGTTGGCACGCTCGGCGGGCTTGCCACCTTCACTCTTGAAATTCTTGAGCTGCTTGTAGATGTACTCGGCGTGCTGGCCGGCCAGTTTGGGGTTGGTCGGAATCTGACTGTTGCCATCAACGCCGTGGCAGGCGCCGCAAACCTGTTCTGCAGTCTGTTTCGCTTTGGTGAGATCGGGCTGGGCGGCGGCTTTTTCTTCAGCCTGAACCGCGCCGGCGGCAAGAACCAGCGAAAGCAGCAGGGAACGCTTGATCATGATGTCCTCGAAGCCAAGAATGTGAAGGTCTCAAACCTGCTATTCTATAGCAATTCCAGCAATTTGCGCGATGCAATAGCGCTTCGCGCAGCACTCCAGACGTATCCATGTCCCTGTTTCGTAACGCCCAGTTTGAGATTTCCATTGCCAAGCCCAGCGGCCTGCCGCCGCCTCGTGGGGTTGAAATTGCCTTTGCAGGTCGCTCCAATGCCGGGAAATCCAGTGCAATCAACACCCTGACCGACCACACCCGGCTGGCCTTTGTTTCCAAGACGCCGGGGCGCACCCAGCTCATCAATTTCTTCCGTTTGCCCAACGATGCGGTACTGGTTGACCTGCCCGGCTACGGCTATGCTCAGGTGCCCGAGGCCATCCGCGCCCAGTGGCAGCGCCTGCTCGAAGAGTACCTGACCCGCCGCCCCAACCTGATCGGCCTGGTGCTGATCATGGATTCCCGTCACCCCCTCACCGAGCGGGACCGGGCGATGATCGGCTGGTTCGCTCCCAGCGGCCGTCCCATCCACGTGATGCTCACCAAGTGCGACAAGCTCACCCGCAGCGCCCAGGGCCAGACCCTTGCTGCGGTGCGCAAAGAACTTGCGCTCATTGGCCCCCAGGTGACGGTGCAACTCTTCTCCAGCCTTAAAAAGACTGGGGTTGAAGAGGCCGAAAAGGTGGTGGGGGCGTGGTTGGCGGCATTGGATGCGCCTCCTGCAGCAGAGCTGTGAAGCGTGTAACTGAGGATACGTGCTGTTTGGTGTAGTGTGCTGAATGGCAGATGCGCAATGTACGATGCCGGGTACCTTGTGCGATGCTTCAAGATAAATTGAACCTGATCGGATTCATCATTCAGCATGGAACTTCAAGCCGTCATCCTTTCCGGGGGCTCTGGCACCCGCCTCTGGCCCCTCTCCCGCGAGCAGTACCCCAAGCAGTTGCTTGCCCTGGTGGGCCAGGACACCATGCTGCAAGCCACCGCTGGTCGCTTGTCCGGTTTCAAGGGGGCTTTGCCTGTTGCTGCAGCCCCTGTGGTTGTCTGTAATCAGGAATACCGTTTTGTGACCGCCGAGCAACTGCGTTCGGCGGGGCAGGCTTCCAACGACATCATCCTTGAGCCTGCAGGCCGCAACACCGCCCCGGCCCTGACCCTTGCCGCGCTGGCGGTGGAGGCCGCTGATCCGGTGCTGTTGGTGATGCCGGCCGACCATGTCATCACCAACCTTCAAGGCTTCCAGGAAGCCATCAATGAAGGGATTGCCGCCACGCTGAATGGTGCCATCGTCACCTTCGGCATCGTCCCTGACCGGGCTGAGACTGGCTATGGCTACATCCGCTTCGGTGCCAGCCGTGAAGATGGTGGCAAGCAGATCGCCGCCTTTGTCGAAAAGCCCGATGCCGAAACCGCCCAGCGTTACCTGGATAGCGGTGAATATCTCTGGAATAGCGGCCTGTTCATGATGAAGGCCAGCACTTGGCTGAAGGCCATGGCGCATCTGCAGCCGGTCATGATGGACGCCTGCCGCAAGGCCTGGGCCGAAGGTGCCCGGGATGCGGACTTTGTTCGGGTGGGGGTTGAAGCCTTCAAGGCCTGCCCGTCCGACTCCATCGACTACGCCATCATGGAAAACCTGGCGGGCGCGACCGGCCTGGGTATTTCCGGTTGCGTGGTGCCCATGTCTGCCGGCTGGTCTGACGTGGGGGCCTGGGATGCCCTGTGGGACGTGGCCGACAAGGATGGCAACGGTAATGTGGCCCGGGGTGATGTGATGTTCGAGGACAGCCACAACACCCTCGTGTATGCCCAAGACCGCATGGTGGCCTGCGTGGGTATCGAAAACGCCGTGGTGGTGGAAACCCCCGATGCAGTGCTGGTGGCCCACAAGGATAAAACCCAGAACGTGAAGCAGATCGTCGCAGCCCTCAAGGCGGGCGGTCGTTCCCAGGCTTCGGCTCACCGCAAGATTCATCGTCCGTGGGGCTGGTACGATTCCATCGACCACGGTGAGCGTTTCCAGGTGAAGCACATCGTGGTCAATCCGGGCGCTCGGCTTAGCCTTCAGATGCACTACCACCGGGCGGAACACTGGATTGTGGTGAAGGGGACTGCGGAAGTGACCTGTGGCGACAAGGTGCTGCTGCTGAGCGAGAACGAATCCACCTACATCCCGCTGGGCCACGTGCACCGACTGGCTAATCCCGGGCGGGTACCTCTGGAGATTGTGGAGGTCCAGTCCGGTAGCTACCTGGGTGAAGACGACATCGTTCGCTTCGAAGATAACTACGGTCGGGGTTGATACCCTAGTGTAGTGAGGCTTCCGGGCTCAGTCCCGAGGGCGAGCGATAAAGCCGAAGTGCGCGGGCACTTCGGCTTTTTTAATGGCACCGACCAAAAGCGGCTGCCCCTGCCAATCCAAGATCCAGCCCTGGGGCGTGTCACAGAGCTGGTCGGCGAGCCTGCCCAGATCCCGGTCATCCACCAGGCCCGCGCCGCCGGGCCAGCCCAGTAGCAGGGAGCCCTCTTCATCCAGCCAGGCACCCGTGAGCGTGGGAACGGTTT
>JAJTBM010000086.1 GCA_021286885.1 Rhodocyclales bacterium | reverse complement strand
ACGGCGCCAGGCCAGGTCGGTGATGTGCAGCAGGCCATCGATGCCGCCCAGGTCAACGAATGCACCGTAGTCGGTGATGTTCTTGACCACGCCCTTGACCACGGTACCTTCCTTGAGGGTCTCGAGCAGCTTTTGACGCTCTTCGCCCATGGAGGCTTCGAGCACGGCACGGCGGGACACAACCACGTTGTTGCGCTTGCGGTCCAGCTTGATAACCTTGAATTCGAATTCCTTGCCTTCGAAGGGGGTGGTGTCCTTGACCGGACGCATGTCGACCAGGGAACCAGGCAGGAAGGCGCGGATGCCATTGACCATAACGGTCAGACCACCCTTCACCTTGCCGGTGATCATACCCTTGACGAGGATGCCGTCGTTCAGGGCCTTGTCCAGATCGTTCCAGGCGGCGATGCGCTTGGCCTTGTCGCGGGACAGGCGGGTTTCGCCGTAGCCGTCTTCGAGTTGCTCGATGGCAACTTGAACGTAATCGCCCACTTCGGCGGTCAGATCGCCACGGTCGTTACGGAATTCGTCGATGGGAATGTAGCTCTCGGACTTCAGGCCAGCGTTGACGACCACAAAATTCTGGTCGATGCGCACGACTTCAGCGGTGATCACTTCACCGGCGCGCATTTCCTGGCGGTTGAGGCTTTCCTCGAAAAGGGCGGCAAAACTTTCCTCGAAGGAGGCTTGGGTGGCAATGGACATATTGGTGAAAAAAGAACCTTACAACCGTCCGACAATCGGACAGCTCCTGGTTGATGACCCCCCCGGGCCCCAAAGGGCTGGCGGGAGACTGTTATTAGCGAAGCGCTGCGGCTAACTCCAGCGCCTGGGCTACGGCGTGTTCAACCGTAAGTTCAGACGTATCAAGTAGCGCTGCATCTTCGCCCTGCTTGAGGGGCGCAACCGCACGCTGGGAATCCCGGGCGTCGCGTTCACGCAAGTCACTGAGCAGGTCAGCCATACTAGCAGCCATTCCTTTACTGATCAACTGCTTATAGCGGCGTTCTGCACGGGCTTCGGCGGAGGCCGTCAAAAAGATCTTGACGGAGGCATCCGGGAAGATCACTGAGCCCATGTCGCGCCCTTCTGCCACCAGGCCGGGGGCCTTGCGATAGGCCCGCTGGCGCCAGAACAGGGCTTCGCGCACCGCCGGCAGCGCTGCCACGCGGGAGGCGCCCACCGAGCATTCTTCGGTGCGAATCGCATCGGTCACGTCATCGCCTTCCAGGAGCACCCGCTCGTTCTCGAAGCGGGCCGGCAGCCGGGCGGCGATGTCGGCGAGTCGCGGCTCATCATCCAGGGCTACGCCCCCGCGCAGGGCGGCGAGGGCCACGATGCGGTAGAGGGCACCGCTGTCCAGATGGGCAAACCCCAGGGCTTCAGCCACCCGGGCTGCCACGGTGCCCTTGCCAGACGCCGACGGGCCATCGATGGCCACCACCGGCACGGGCGTGGCGATACCACCAAAGGTGTCGAAATACTCGGGGAAGGTCTTGTTCACGCAGCGCGGATCGTTGATGCGCACGCAGGGCCCGCCCAGGGTAACGAGGGAGAAGCACATGGCCATTCGGTGATCGTCGTAGGTGTCGATCACCGCAGGCTGGAGCTGGGCCGGGGGCGTCACGGTCAGGCTTTCGGGAAACTCCTCGACCTGGGCGCCGAGCTTGCGCAGCTCGGTGGCCATGGCGGCGAGGCGGTCGGTTTCCTTGACCCGCCAGCTGCCGATGTTGCGCAAAGTGCAGGGGCCGTCGGCAAACAGGGCCGCCACTGCCAGGGTCATGGCGGCATCGGGGATGTGATTGAGATCCAGATCAAAAGCCTTGAGCTTTCCGGAGGCCGGCGCAGCGGCTTCGATCCAGTCTTCGCCCCGGGTGATCACCGCGCCCATCACAGCGAGGGCGTCAGCAAACTTCACGTCCCCCTGGATGCTGCGGGCACCGGCGCCCACCACGCGCACCGGGCCACCGCCCAGGGCGCCAGCGGCCAGAAAATAACTGGCGGTGGATGCATCGCCTTCGACCGCGATGCGGCCCGGGCTGCGATAGCCCTGGCCCGGCGCCACCGTGAAGCGGCTCCAGCCGTCGCGCTCAACCAAAACGCCAAAGCGCTCCATCAGGTTGAGGGTGATTTCCACATAGGGACGGCTGATCAGTTCGCCTTCGACTTCGATCACCAGGGCCCGCTCCCGGGCCACCAGGGGCGCTGCCTGCAGGAGGCCGGTGAGGAACTGGCTGGACACATTGCCGCGCACGCTCACCCGCTCGGCAGCGAGCTGGGCCGGGCGCAGGGCCAGGGGCGGATAGCCTTCCTGCCCCAGCCATTCGACACTGGCGCCCAGCTGACGCAGCCCGTCCACCAGATCACCAATCGGGCGCTCATGCATGCGCGGAACACCGGCCAGACTCACCACCGCATCGCCCCCGGCCTCGACGGCCAAGCACGCGGCAATGGCGGGCACCAGCGTACGGATGCTGAGGCCGGAGTTCCCCACAAACAGATCCGCCCGGGGCTGGGGAAAGCGGCCAGCACAGCCGGTCACGCGCAGGGAAGCCCCCTCCTCCACCAGCGGCACGCCCAGGGCGATGAGTGCATTGCGCATCACCCGGGTGTCGTCGGAATCGAGCAGATCGTCGATCAGGGTTTCGCCTTCGGCCAGGGCGGCCAGCAGCAACACCCGGTTGGAGATGCTCTTGGAGCCGGGCAGGCGCACCACACCGGCGGCCTTGCCCATGGGGGGCAGGTCAATGAATTCCATCAGTCAATCCTTGGTTCACTCGCCCGAGGGCTGGGCGGGAAAAGCTTTTTCGGCCCAGGCGGTGCGTGCCGCACTAGCCTTGGCAAACACGGTTTCCAGGGCGGGCGCATCGTTGGCCGCGAGCAGGGCGCGCAGATAGGCCAGCTCAGACAAATAGGCATCCAGCTCCGCCAACAGGGAATGGCGATTGGCGCTGCAGATGTCGCGCCACATTTCCGGGTGGCTGCCAGCGACTCGGGTGAAATCCCGGAAACCGCTCGCCGCGTAGCTGAACAATTGCTCGGCATTGGCCCGCCCGGCCAGCTCATGGACCAGCCCAAAGGCCAGCAGATGGGGCAGATGGCTGACCGCAGCGAACACCCGGTCGTGCTCCTGGGGGCTCATCTGGTGCAGCACGGCGCCGCAGGCGGCCCACACTTCGCGCACCCGGGCCACGGCAGCCGGATCGTTTTCGGGCAGGGGCGTGACCACCACCTTGCGCTTCTGGTACAGGTCGGCCATGGCCGCCTCGGGGCCGCTCTTTTCGGCGCCCGCAATGGGGTGGGCCGGCACCACCTGGGGCAGATGGTGGCCCAGGTGGCGATAGATGGCTTCGATCACATCCCGCTTGGTGCTGCCTGCGTCGGTGACCAGGGTGCCCGCTTGCAGATGGGGCGCCATGGCGGCCATGACCCCATCCATCTGGCCCACTGGCATGGCGAGCAGCACCAATTCAGCGCCATCCAGGGCCTCGGCCCAATCGGTGCAGACCTGATCGATCAGGCCCAAAGCCCGGGCCCGCTCCAGGGGCTCCGGGCGCCGTCCGATGCCCACCACGGTTTCCACCAACCCCGCCTGACGCAGGGCCAGCGCAAAGGAACCGCCAATCAGGCCAACGCCTGCAATGACCAGCTTGCCGATCTTGTTCACGCGCCCCCCGAGCTTCAGCCAACAGCCTTGGAGATGGCTTCCAGGAAGCGGGCATTCTCGCTTTCCAGACCAATCGAGATGCGCAGCCACTCGGGCAGACCATAACCGGCAATGGGACGCACGATCACGCCCTGACGCAGCAGGCTCTGGTTAACCGCTGCCGCATCGCCCACCTTCACGGTGACGAAGTTGCCGGCTGACGGAATCCACTCCAGCCCATGACGGGCAAAACCCTCGGTGAGCTGGGCCATGCCGGCGCAGTTCATTTCAAAGGTACGGGCCAGGAAATCGTCATCGAACAGCGCGGCGGCGGCAGCAGCCATGGCCACGGAGCTCACGTTGAAAGGCTGACGCACCCGATTCAGCAGATCAATGACCGCCGGATTGCCCAGCCCGTAGCCCACCCGCAGGCCCGCCAGGCCATAGGCCTTGGAGAAGGTGCGGCTGACCAGCAGATTCGGGAAACGGGCCAGCCAGGCAATGGCATCGTAGCGCTGGGCCGGCTCCAGGTATTCGGTATAGGCCTCATCCAGCACCACCAGCACCTGCTCGGGCACCCGGGCCAGGAAGGCTTCCAGGGTCGGGCCGGAGATGAAAGTGCCGGTCGGGTTGTTGGGGTTGGCAATGAAGATCACCCGGGTGCGCTCGGTGACAGCGGCGAGCATCGCCTCCAGATCGTGGCCGTAATCCTTGGCCGGCACCGGCACGCAGGTCGCGCCGGCGGCAATGGTGGCCAGGGGATAGACCGCGAATGCGTACTGGGAGAACACCGCCTCGGTACCCGGGGCCAGATAGGCGCCCGCCACCAGTTCAAGAATGTCGTTGGAGCCGTTGCCCAGCACCACCTGATCCATGGCCACGCCATAGCGGCGCACCAGGGCATCCTTCAGCTCAAAACCATTGCCATCGGGATAGCGGGCGATGTCATCCAGGGCACGCAGCATGGCAAGGCGGGTCTTATCGCCCACGCCCAGGGGGTTTTCGTTGGAGGCGAGCTTGACGATGTTTGCCTCTTCCAGCCCCATCTCCCGGGCCAGTTCGGCAATCGGCTTGCCCGGCTGGTAGGGGGACAGGGAACGGATATGGGCCGGGGCCAGATCACACACGCGCATGGGGAACTCCGTTTGGTCTTTGCGTGAAACACCCCGGAACGGCCACGGGCACGCTTCCGGGGTTCTTGAACTCAACAGTTCGGGGCCGACGCAGCACGGGGCTTGCGCACGGCCAGAGGATCAGCCGACCCTCTGCATCCACATCAAATCAGTACACCGCCTGGGGGTAGGAACCCAGCACCTTCATGTAAGCCGCCCGGCCAGCCAAATCGGCCAGGGCCTGCTTGATGGCGGGGGCATCCCGGTGGCCTTCGATGTCCACGTAGAACATGTACTCCCACAGGGCAGCCTTGGCGGGACGGGATTCGAAGCGGGTCATGGAGACGCCCGCATCGGCCAGGGGGGCCAGCAATTCGTGCACCGCCCCCGGGCGGTTGGCCGCCGAGATGATGAGGGAGGTTTTATCTGCGCCGGAGGGGCCCGCATCGTGACGCCCCATCACCAGGAAACGGGTGGTGTTGTTGGGCTCGTCCTCGATGTTCTGGACCAGGGCTGGCAGGCTGTAACGCTCGGCGGCGGGCTGGCCGGCGATGGCGGCAACGCCGTCTTCCTCGGCGGCCAGA
Source organism: Rhodocyclales bacterium (assembly GCA_021286885.1). Classification (GTDB taxonomy): domain Bacteria; phylum Pseudomonadota; class Gammaproteobacteria; order Burkholderiales; family Rhodocyclaceae; genus Zoogloea. The sequence continues at coordinate 4,171 of JAJTBM010000086.1, read as the reverse complement.
CGGGCGGCTTCGGCATTGCTCGTAACCGAGATGCGGGGCACGCCGGGCAGGCTGCGATTAAGCCACTCGTGGCACTGGGCCAGGGATTGGGCGTGGGAATAGACCTTGGTGATCCGATCCAGCGACGGCTCCCGGGTCAGCAGGTGCTGGTGGATGCGCAGCACCACCTCGCCACACACCTTAAGGGGCGAACCGAGGAGCAGATCCAGGGTACGGCCCACGGCGCCCTCGGTGGAGTTTTCAACCGGCACCACGCCGTAGTGGGCGTGGCCGGCTTCGACCTCCTGGAACACCGCATCGATGGTGCGCTGGGGGGCCAGCCGGGCCGCATGGCCAAAATGCTTGACCGCAGCCCCTTCAGAGAAGGTACCCAAGGGGCCCAGGCAGGCCACCGTGAGGGGCGACTCCAGCGACAGGCAGGCCGACATCACCTCCCGGAAGAAGAAGGTGACGCTTTCATCGGGCAGTGGGCCGCCGTTCAGGCCCTGGATGCGGCGCAGCACCTGGGCTTCGCGCTCGGGACGGTAAATCTGGCCGAACTCGCCGTGGCGGGCCTTGATCTCGCCTACTTCCTGGGCGCAGCGGGCGCGCTCGTTGAGCAGTTCGAGCATTTTGGCGTCGAGGGCGTCGATGCGTTCGCGCACAACGCCCAGTTCTTTCAACATGGCCTCATTGGTGCTCATGGGGTGTGCTCCTCCTCAGCCCTTGCGACGGGCGAAATCCTGCATCAGGGCCACCAGGGCCTGGACGCCTTCGATACCCATGGCGTTGTAGATGGAGGCGCGCATCCCGCCCACCGACTTGTGGCCCTTGAGGCCGGACAGGCGGGCATCCTGGCAGGCGGCCAGGAAATCGGCATCCAGCGCGGCATCGGCCAGGGTGAAGGGCACGTTCATCAGGGAACGGCACTCCACGGCCACCGGGTTACGGTAGAAACCGCCGCTTTGGTCGATGGTGCTGTAGAGCAGCTCGGCCTTGGCCCGGTTGCGGGCCTCCACCGCGTCCAGCCCGCCCAGGGCAAGCAGATGCTTGAAGATCAGCCCGGCCAGGTAGATGCCAAAGGTGGGCGGCGTGTTGAGCATGGAATCATTGGCGGCCATCACCGCGTAATCCATGACGCCCGGCGTGATGGGCATGGCCTTGCCCAGCAGGTCTTCACGCACGATCACGATCACCAGCCCGGCGGGGCCAATGTTTTTCTGGGCGCCGGCGTAAATCAGCCCATAACGGCTCACGTCCATGGGGCGCGAGAGGATGTGGGAGCTCATGTCGGCCACCAGGGGCACGTCGGCGGGCAGCCCATCCAGGTCGAACATCTCGACCCCATGGATGGTTTCGTTGGTGCAGACGTGCAGATAGGCGGCCGCCGGGTCGAAGCTCAGTTCATCGGCGCCGGGCAGGCGGGTGAAGTTGCTGGCTTCGGTGCTGCCCGCCAGACGCACCGCTCCGATGCGCTGGGCTTCCTTGTAGGCCTTCTTGGACCAGGAACCGGTGACGATGTAGTCGGCAGAACGGCCATCCAGCAGATTCATCGGAATCTGGGAAAACTGCTGAGTGGCGCCCCCTTGCAGGAACAGTACCTTGTAGTTGGACGGAATCCCCATCAGGCTGCGCAGGTCGGCTTCGGCCTCCTGGGCAACCTGGGTGAAATCCTTGCCCCGGTGGCTCATTTCCATGATGCCCATGCCGGTGCCGTGCCAATCCAGCAGCTCGGCCTGGACTTGTTCGAGTACGGCGGTGGGCAGGGCTGCGGGACCTGCCGAGAAATTGAAAATGCGCATCGTCTCTGCTTCCTTCTGCTGTGGGGCTCAGGCCTGGGCGTCGTCGCCCGGGGTCTGGGCCGACTCGTTGCCGCCCTGCGCGCCGCCTTCCTGATCGGCCACATTTTGATCGGTGACATCCTGCTCGATGCCATCCTGGTCGGCGCCGTCTTGCTCGTCCTCATCACCTTCGAGGATCTTTTGCACGCCAGACAAGGTGCTGCCTTCATCGACCGCAATCAGGGTCACGCCCTGGGTGGCGCGGCCCATTTCTCGGATCTCGGCCACGCGGGTACGCACCAGCACGCCGCCGGTGGTGATGAGCATGAGCTGGTCTTTTTCGGTGACCAGGGTCGCGGCCACCACCCGACCATTCCGGTCGGAGGTCTGGATCGCGATCATGCCCTTGGTGCCGCGCCCGTGGCGGGTGTATTCGGCGATGGGCGTGCGCTTGCCGTAGCCGTTTTCGGTGGCGGTGAGCACGCTTTGCTCTTCGTTGCCCGAGACCAGCATGGCGATGACCTGTTGGCCCTCTTCGAGCATCATCCCGCGCACGCCACGGGCGGTACGACCCATGGGACGCACGTCGTTTTCGCTGAAGCGCACAGCCTTGCCGGCATCGGAGAACAGCATCACATCATGCAGCCCGTCGGTGATCGCGGCGCCCACCAGATGGTCGCCATCGTCCAGACTCACGGCGATGATGCCGGCCTTGCGCGGATTGGCGAAGTCGGTGAGGGGGGTCTTCTTCACGGTGCCCTGGATGGTGGCCATGAACACGTAATGGCCTTCGTCAAACTCCTTGACCGGCAACACGGCGGTGATCTTCTCCCCTTCCAGCAGCGGGAAGAGATTCACGATGGGCTTGCCCCGGGAGTTACGGTTGCCCTCGGGCACCTCGTACACCTTGAGCCAGTACAGGCGACCCCGGTTGGAGAAGCACAGGATGTAATCGTGGGTGTTGGCCACGAAGAGCTGATCGACGAAATCGTTGTCCTTGACCGCCGCCGCCTGCTTGCCCCGGCCGCCGCGCTTCTGGGCCCGGTAGTCGGTGAGGGGCTGACGCTTGAAGTAGCCGCCGTGGGACAGGGTGACCACCATGTCCTGGGGCGCAATCAGGTCTTCGATATTGATGTCGGCGGTGTTGAGCACCACCTCCGAGCGGCGCGGGTCGCCAAACTGCTGCTTGATGAGCCCCAGCTCGTCGCTGATGATCGCGGTGATCCGCTCCGGGCGGGCCAGGATGTCGAGCAGGTCGGTGATGGTGGCCATCACGTCCTTGTACTCGGCAAAGATCTTGTCCTGCTCCAGGCCGGTCAGGCGCTGCAGGCGCAGTTCCAGAATGGCCTGGGCCTGCACGTCGGAGAGGCGATAGCCCTGGGCCGAGAGGCCATAGGCCGGATCCAACCCTTCGGGGCGGTAGCTGTCGGCCAGGGCGCGGCTCAGCATTTCTTCGACCAGGGGCGATTTCCACAGCCGGCTCACGAGGCCCTTCTTGGCCTCCGGCGGGGTGGGCGCAGCCTTGATGAGGGCGATGATCTCGTCCACATTGGAGAGGGCCACGGCCAGGCCTTCCAACACATGGCCACGTTCGCGGGCCTTGCGCAGTTCAAAAATGGTGCGACGGGTGACCACCTCGCGCCGGTGGGCGAGGAAGCATTCAAGCAGCTGGCGCAGGTTGAGCAGGCGCGGCTTGCCATCCACCAGGGCCACCATGTTCATGCCGAAGGTGTCCTGGAGCTGGGTCTGCTTGAACAGGTTGTTCAGCACCACGTCGGGCATCTCGTTGCGCTTGAGCTCGATCACCACGCGCATGCCCGATTTGTCGGACTCGTCGCGGATCTCGCTGATGCCTTCGATCTTCTTGTCGTTGACCAGCTCGGCAATCTTTTCGAGCAGGGTCTTTTTGTTGACCTGATAGGGCAGCTCATCAACGATGATAGCCTGCTTGTCCTTGCTCACGTCTTCAAAGTGGGTGCGCGCCCGCATCACCACCCGGCCCCGACCCGTGCGGTAGCCTTCATGGACGCCCGACAGGCCGTAAATCAGGCCGGCGGTGGGGAAATCAGGTGCCGGAACGATCTTGATGAGCTCTTCGATGCTCACCTCCGGGTCGTTCAGCAGGCACAGGCAGGCATCCACCACTTCGCTCAGGTTGTGGGGCGGGATATTGGTGGCCATGCCCACCGCGATGCCGGACGAACCGTTGATCAGCAGGTTGGGCAGGCGGGCGGGCAGGATCAGGGGTTCTTTTTCGGAGCCGTCGTAGTTGGGCCCGAAATCGACGGTTTCCTTTTCGATGTCGGCCAGGAGCTCATGGCCGATGCGCGCCATCCGGATTTCGGTGTAACGCATGGCCGCGGCGTTGTCGCCGTCCACCGAGCCGAAGTTGCCCTGCCCGTCCACCAGCA
>JAJTBM010000085.1 GCA_021286885.1 Rhodocyclales bacterium | reverse complement strand
GTTAGCGTGCGTTTCGCTATTCTCGAAGATGATCCGGCCCAACTCGAAGTGCTGATGGGCTGGTTGAAGGAGGCCGGGCACGATGTGCACGGTTTTGGTCTGGCACGTGAGCTGATGCGGGTGGCCAGTCGTGAAAGCTTTGATCTGTTCCTGGTGGACTGGGGCCTGCCCGATCTGTCCGGCGAGCAGGTGCTGCGTTGGCTGCGGGTTGAACGCAGCAACGATACTCCGGCCATCTTCATCACCGCCCGCGACGCTGAAGAAGACATCGCGAATGCCTTCAGTGCTGGCGCCGATGATTACGTGGTGAAGCCGCCGCGTCGCATCGAGCTGATCTCCCGCATCGAGGCGGTGCTGCGTCGCTCCCAGCCGCGCACCACCAACCAGACCCTGGTGGTGGGCCCCTACAGCTTCGATCTGGCCAAGAAGAGCCTGGTCGTGGATGGCAGCCCGATTGAGATGACCGACAAGGAATTCGAACTGGCCGCCTTCCTGTTCCGCAACCTGGGCCGCTTGCTGTCCCGGGGCCACCTGCTGGAGGCCGTTTGGGGGCGTAACCCGGATCTGGCCACCCGCACCGTGGATACCCACATCAGCCGCGTGCGCAGCAAGCTGAACCTGCGTCCCGAAAACGGTTTCCGCCTGACCCCGACCTACAACTTCGGCTACCGGCTGGAGCGCATCGACCCCTCCGAAGCCCCTTCGGTGGGTGAAGTGGCCCTGTCTTCGTCCTGAGCGCACCCCGCGTCCGGGTTTGCACGGGTACAAAAAAAACGCCAGCCTGCGGGCTGGCGTTTTTCGTGGCGGGCCCCCACGCTGCGGCGGCCCGCGTGGGTTTTACTTCTTCAGCGCATCGCGGATTTCGCGCAGCAGTTTGATGTCTTCGGGTTCCACCGGAGCGGGCGCCGGGGCGGCGGCGGCAGCAGCTGTGGCAGCCGCTTCCTGCTTGTGGCGGAAGCTATTGACCGCCTTGATGGCCAGGAAGATGGTGAAGGCGATGATCATGAAATCCACCATCGTGTTCAGGAAGGCGCCGTATTTCAGCAGCGGTGCGCCGGCCTTCTCGGCGGCTTCCAGGGTTTCGTAGCTGCCGCTGCCCAGGTTGATGTAGAAGTGACGGAAATCCAGCCCGCCCATCAGCTTGCCCACCACCGGCATGATTACGTCCTTGACCAGGGAGTCGACGATCTTCTGGAAGGCACCGCCGATGATCACACCGACGGCCAGATCCACCACATTGCCCTTGACTGCAAATTCTTTGAATTCCTGGATGAAGCCCATGCTTGATACCCCGTGGAGTTGGTTGAGTTCTGGTTGAATCTTGATTGAGTGCGCAGTCTTATTTGTTTTAGCCTGGGTTTATAGCGAATTTCAACGTTAAAAGCATTAAATTCAGTGGTTTTAACCGCTTCTGTCACGTTTGTGTCGTAAAAGCCCCGTGGCGGGTGTGGGAGTGGTTCCTGCCGGATGCGCCGGCTGGTGTGCCCTACGCTGGCGTAGGGCGGTTAAGCTAGGGCATCTGTCCCTTGTCTCGTCTGCGCATCGATCCCATGTCTGCCGCCTTGCCTGAAGCTTCGCCTCCCCTGCCTTCCTTGTTCGTGCGGGTGTTTTTGCCCTTTGCGCTGGGTTATTACCTGTCTTACCTGATGCGCACCGTAAACGCGGTGATTTCCCCCGACCTTACCCGGGAGCTGGGCCTGGGAGCGGCGGATCTGGGCTTGCTGACCAGCACCTATTTCTTTGCCTTCGGCCTGGCCCAGATCCCGGTGGGGATTGCGCTGGATCGCTACGGCCCGCGCCGGGTGGAAGGCGTGCTCTTGCTGATGACCGCCCTGGGGGCGGCCCTGTTTGCGCTGGGCGAGACCCTGCCCGCCCTGGCCACTGCCCGGGGTTTGATCGGCCTGGGGGTATCGGCCTGTCTGATGGCCGGGCTCAAGGGCTTCAGCCAGTGGTTCCCCCGGGAGCGGCTCGCCTCCATGACGGGTTACATCATGTCCTGCGGGGCCCTGGGGGCGGTAACGGCCTCGGCGCCCCTGGAGGCGGCCTTGCCTTTCATCGGCTGGCGCGGGGCCTTCTGGTGCGTGGCTGCCCTGGCTCTGGTGGCCTCGGCCCTGATTCTGTTCACCCTGCCGGAGCGCCCGCTGCCGGGGGGCGGTGGTGATCTGCAGGACGCCCTGCGAGGTGTGCTGGAGGTGATGGGGGCGCGCCGTTTCTGGAGTTTTGTGGGCCAGTCGGCCTTCTTCACCGGCGGCTTCATGGCCCTGCAGGGGCTGTGGGCGGTGCCCTGGCTGATGCATGTGAATGGCTACACCCGGGCGGTGGCAGCGGATCATCTGTTCTGGCTCAATCTGGGGATGCTGGCGGGCCAGCTGTCGATTGGTGCGTGGGCGGGGCGCCTGGCCCGGCACGGGGTGACGCCCCTGCGTCTGATGCAGGCCGGCCTGTTCTGCACCATGCTGGTGGAAGCCTTGATGATTGCCGACCTGGGCCCCACCCGGGCGCTCTGGTGGGCCCTGGGCCTGGGGTCGGCCACGGGGGCCCAGATGTATGGGGTGGTGGCCGGCCTGTTCCCGCTCCACTTGACCGGGCGGGTGACCACCAGCATCAATCTGATGGCCTTTGTGGGGGCGTTTGCGGTGCAATGGGGCTTGGGCGGGTTGCTGGACAGCCTGCGGGCTGCCACCGGGATGGGGATGGATGCCTCCCTGCGCATCGCCTTCATGATCCTGCTGGGCGCCCAGGTGCTCGGTTTCATTCCCCTGGCCCGGGCGGGGCGTTACCGGCCCTGGCAGGCCAGCTGAAGTTTTCGATCAAACCAAGGAGGACGCAGGATGGCGCATGAGAGTGCCTTGCTGGCCATGTTGCTGGCGCTGGGTGTTGGGGCGGTGAGCCCCGGCCCGAGTTTCATGATGGTGGCCCGGACGGCGACCCGCGAAGGCCGCCGGCCCGCCTGTTGGGTGGCCCTGGGCATGGGGCTGGGCGCGATGCTGTTTGCGCTGGCCGCCCTGCTGGGCCTGCAGGCGGTGTTGAAGGCGGTACCGGCGGTGTATCTGGGCTTCAAGCTCCTGGGGGGCGCCTATCTGCTGTATCTGGGGGGGCAGATCTGGCGCGGTGCCCGCCAGCCCCTGGCGCTGGATGAAACCTCAGCCGCCATCAATCCGGATGCGCCCCGGCGGGACGGGCGGGCCTTTGGGCTGGGGCTCCTCACCCAGGTGAGCAATCCCAAGACCGCCGTGGTGTATACGAGCGTGTTCGCCGCCCTGATGCCGGCCCAGCCAAGCCTGGGGTTTCTGGCGGCCTTGGTGGTGCTGGTGGGCTGCATCGAGGCGGGCTGGTATCTGGTGGTGGCCCGCGCCCTGTCGGCCCCGGCGGCCCGTCAGGCGTATCTGCGTTCCAAAGGTTGGGTGGATCGGCTGGCGGGGGGCCTGATGGGCTGCCTGGGGCTGCGCCTGCTGGCGACGGCCACTGAGCCCTGATCAGCCCGGCGGCGGCGCGTTCAGCCCCAGGCGGGCGCGCAGCTCCTGGCAGCGGGGATTGGGGCTGCCGTCTTCCAGATAGGCGGGAAACTCCCGGCAGGTGCTGGGGCGCTGGCTGTAAATGGCGCAGCGCAGGTCGGGCTGGAGGGCGATGCAGGGCTGGCCGCCCTTTTCGGTGCCCTTCATGCAGGCAATGAAGGGGCTCACCTGGGTGGTCAGATGGGTGGGGACGAAGCCCCCGGGCAGGCTATCCAGCTCGCCCTGGTAAAACGACACCCGCATCGTCCGGCAACAGGCCCCGCAGCCGTTGCAGGGGCTGAGCTCGGGCATGTCGTAGAAAATCCGGTTGTCTTCGGTGCGGATAACAATGTGGGCAGGTTCCATGGAGATCTCGCAGACGGTCGCAAGGCCGCCCCTGTCCGCATGGGCATGCGGGCAGGGACGGCAGGCATTATCTGCGCGTCAGCCGCTATGTAAAGACCCTGGCGCCCTAGCTCGGGTGGCCCTCAGGCGTCCGTCTCCATGCCCAGCCTCGGGCTGCTCAGGCTGAACTCCCCCCGGCTCAGGCGCGCCATGGCCACCGCAAAGCCCGAAACGCCGCCGCCCTTGTAGAACAGGCAGGGCTTGCCTACCCGCTTGCAGTGGGCTTTGACGTGGTAATAGGCGTTGTGGCTGATCTTGTCGGTGGGGCAGAGCACCACGTCGGCCCCCCGAATCAGCTCGGGCAGGCGGGAGAGGGATTCTTCCTGCCCCCCGTCGTGGTGGATCAGCGTAATCCCCAGCCGGTCGGCCAACTGGCGGTATTGGGCCATGAGGGAGGCCCGCCCGCCCACGTACAGAATGCAGCGGCTGCTCAAGGCGTTTTCGCAGCCGGCGCAGGCCTCGCTGCCCGCCTCCATGCACATCCGCTCCTGGGGATCCAGGGCGTGCAGTAGCTGCTCCAGGGCTTCCCGCTCGGTGAGGGCCTCGTCCCGCTCCTGGGCGATGCGGGTGGCTTCTTCCCGGGCATCCTTGAGATTGCGTTCCAACTCCCACATGCGGCGGGTGATGGCGGAAAGCTTGTCGTGGGAATCCTGCAATTGCATCAGGCGCTGCCCCATTTCCACCATGGCCGTGCCGGATTCAAAGCGTTCCAGGCGTGCCTGCAGGGCTTCCATTTCCTGGAGCCGGGCATCCTGCTGCAGCAGCCGGGCCCGGGCCTGGGCCAGTTCCCGCTGGAGGACGGTACTTTCGGCCAGGCGGGCCTGTTCCTGGCGCTTGTGCTCGGCCTGAAGGCGTGCGTGTTCCTGTTCAAGGTACTGGAGCCGATGGGCATCCGCCGCCTGACCGGCGCCAATTTGATGGGACAGCATGTGGATATCTTCGTACGCCAGCTGTCGGGTGCTGGCCGAGGCCGCCTTATGGGTGCACACGGCCCACAGGGGGCCGGCCACTTCGCCCCGCAGGAGGCAATCCTGCCACTGGGCGCGCACCTGGGCATCGGTCTTGTGCTTGGCAAAGCGTTCCACCCAGGCGTGGTATTTGCGATCCAGATAGCGTTGCAGGCCCTCCGCAACGGAATTGCGCTGGCGCGAATGGCCCACGGCCTCCACATGCAAGGAAAACTCCCGATTGCCGGTGTTCTGGCGGTGGCCAAAGCCCAGTTTGCGGGCCAGCTTGTCCAGCTCGGCCATGGAAATGCAGGTGCCGATGACCGGGCAATGCAGCTTCTCTTCCAGATCCCAGAGTTTGAGCCGGCGCTGGGGCCCATTGCCTGCCTCGGGCCCAGGCTCCGGCAGGCGCGCCAGGGGCCCGATGCCCTGTTCGCCCTGCAGCAGGGCCTGGAGCGGGTTGAGGGTTTGGGCCGGGGGGCGGGCTTCAGGCAGACACATGACGGGCTCCTTCGCTGGCAAGGCGGGTGCTGGCCCGTTCGCACAGCATGCGCAACTCCGCATCCATCCCCGGCGCATCGGCCAACAGGGCCAGCAGATCCGCCGCCCGATGGGCCGCCCGAGGGCAACCGGTTTCGTGGTGGCTGAGCAACTGCCCCAGCGCCGCAAGGGCATGGATGGGGGAGAAAGTACGCGCTCCGTGCTGGGCCTTCATGGGAATCACCCGCTGGGTTGTTGAGAACTGATCTCAATATAAACCGGCGGGGCGTGGGTTGTAAATGAGAATTGTTATTGTTTGTGAGCGGGGTTAGGGCGTGGGAGACGATTGAACGTCATGCTTACATCTCCCGCACCCAGGGCCGCCGCCAGGAAGCCGGTGATCTCAAGCGCCACCCGGGAAAACATGCGCGCCGCTGGGTGTAGTGATCCAATCCCCCAGACACCCTGATAGGCGGATGATGTCCCCTTTCGAGGAAGCACCGATGAAACGTAAGCGCAGAACCTTCGAACCAAGCTTCAAGCTGTGGTCATGCATTACCCACCGGAAGAGCCAGTAACTTTTGAATCAGGTCACCGCGACGGAAAGTCGCTGACAGCTGCAAGGGTGCAACCTCCTTCTGCCCATACAAATCCGTCAATGCCAATTCAACATCGCCGACTGCCGCACGGAAGTAACTCTCGCCTCGTTCATCAATGAGCCGACGCGCTTCCTCAAAGCACTGGTGATGAATCTCATCCAGTCTCTTGCCTAAAGCTTTCAGGAGGTGCTGCCCCATTCGCATGGCTACGAAGCATGATGCATAACGGACAAGCAGTGGGTCAGCGTCAACTGGCCGACGTCGGTGATTTTCTGCAATCCGATACAGCAACACTGCAAGCACAACTTGCGCCCCATTTACGTTGTCTGGAAAAACGACGGAGTACAGTTTCCCAAAATGTTCTCTGGTCAGGAATTTTGCTTGGTGCGGGGCATGACGCCAAACAGCGAGAAGAGCCTCCGCAGCAGCGCCCGCAGTAATATCCGTTGGTTTGGAAACGCCATCAATCCGTTTGCGTCGATAGTTGAACCCCAACTGCTGGATACTGGCTTCCAGCTGACGCTGAATTTCATCGTTCGAGCGCAGGTCCTTTAAATCCACCGGATTCTGGCTGTTGGTTGCATGCGTAATTTGAAGAACTATGTCATCGTTGTCCTTCGGCAGCTTGTATAGCCGCACCAACACGCTAGCGTCTGCTGGAAGAGATTTTCCTAGGGCACCCATTGATTCTGCAGTCTTAAGAATCGTCATGCAGGTCTGGCCGCCGTTGACGATTTGCAAGTTCTCCACCCGAACCTGATAGTCACTATTTTGCAAGGCGTTGTAGGAAAAATCATTGCAGACTAGGGTCAGTCCGTTATTGAAGAAGTAAAAATTTGAAGGCTGTTGCGACTGTAGCGTGGTGCGAATACCCTCGTTAACTCGATTTCCATGCAAGCCCAGATAGCGCCGAATGTTGCGCTCCAGTAGTCGGTCACCATGCGTGCGCATCAAGGCAGCAACTTCGGTCACAGGCATTCGGCCGATGCACACTCTGCTGAAGTTCATGTCTTCCACATTGGCCTTCCCTACGAGGCGAAGCGTGGCGTCAACCTGCTTCGGACGCTGCAAGATACCAATCAAGACATCATGATTGACATATTCCCAGGTCACTTGGTCGCCAAAGCCTGCACGGTCGATAGCGGTCTGGGCCTGTTGATTCCACTTTATGCCGTTATTGCAGGCGATTGCGCGAACTCTAGGAATGAAGCCGTCGCGTACCATCGCTCGTGCTTCTTCCACCTTTGCCCTCAAGCGTTCATTAATGGCGCCGAGTTCCGCCGATGGGTCAAAAATATGGCGAATAGCGTTCACCAATGCATTAATCCCATCTTCAGGAAAGTTAGAGTCCGCCTCAAGCTTGACCTTGTACTTAGCTTGAAAGAGCGTTACGACAAACTCCCCATCCACCTCTTCCGTCACCTGCATGGCGTCCACACCGAAATCGCCGCCACCATCCGTCAAACAGTCGAAAGCCTCCTGAGCATCCAAATCCAACATGGTCTTGACGCACAGATAGACAAAAGCTAGCGGCTTCAACCGAGCAGGGTCAGTGACATTCAATTCGTCTTTGGCCCAATCCTGTATATCACCCTGAACCCCATTCAGGCGCTGGTCAATGATGGAGGCGTTCAAATTCATATCAGGCTCTTTCGGTTTGGTGTGCTGGCATTTTTCATCCACCGTCAAATGGTGGTCGTTAATGCCGTTCTTTGTCAAGAAAGATGCCCGGCCTTTCCAGCGTTCGGGCCGGGCAGCCTTGGCTTGCTGATTTTAGATCGGGATTGGAGGACATCTATCTTGACATCTGGGGCACCCCAAAAACAGCACACCCCCGGGGGTTTCCCTCCCGGGGGCGCGGTACGGCGGCAGCATGCATCACCCGGGCCGGGGTGATGGGCTGAAGGGGGCGCCGGTTGGCGCGGCCCTGCTTACTTGGCGGCGGGGGTGGCCGCAGCGGCAGGCGCGGCAGCTTCGGCGGCCTTGGTTTCGGCCTTGGCGGTGTGCTTCTTGACGTGGTGCTTCACCGGCTTGGCGGCTTCGGCGGGCTTGGTGGCTTCGGCCTTGGCGGGTTCGGCGGCGGCGGGGGCCGGGGTCTGGGCGAAAGAGGCAGTGGCGAAACCGGCGGTCAGGGCGATGGCGATGATCTTGTTCAGCATTTGAAACTCCAGAAAGTGGGTGGGTGCCGGCTCAGGGTCAGGAGGGGGGAGAGCCAGCACCCGGAGAGTGGGATGGTGCAGGTTTGGTCAGACCTGGGCCGGGGCTTACTTGGCGGCCGGCTTGGCGCTGGGGGCAGCGGCCACCGGGGCGGCTTCAGCGGGCTTGGCTTCGGGCTTGGTGTCTGCCTTGGCTTCCACCTTGGCCTCGTGCTTCACGGCCTTCTTGGCGTGGGCCTTGTGCTCGGCCTTGGGAGCTTCTGCCGGCTTGGCGGCTTCGGTTTTTACCGTTTCGGCAGCCTTGAGGGTTTCGGTTTTCTTTTCAGCAGCGGCGGCGGGGGCCGGAGTCTGGGCAAAGGAAACAGTGGCGAAACCGGCGGTCAGGGCGATGGCGATGATCTTGTTCAGCATTTTGGACTCCATTCGTGCATTAGGTTTGGTATTTGCCGCCAGGGCGCGTTTCGGTATTTTTTGAAACGCGGCTTATGGGGCTGGCGGAATACCTATTTAATTTGTTGTGTTTGGGTGTGAAAGCAGCCGATTACTTGGCGCTGGCCGGGGCGGGGGTGGCGGGGATGGTCTTCACATCACCCTTGGCCTCGGTCTTGGATTCGGTTTTGGCTTCAGCCTTGGCTTCGCCGGTGGCGGGCTTCTTGGCGTGATGGGCCTTGTGTTCGGTGGCCGGCTTGGCAGCTTCGGTCTTGGTGGCTTCGGGCTTCACGGCCTCGGCAGCCTTGGGGGTTTCGGCCTTCTTGTCGGCGGGCTTGGCGCTTTCGACCTTCTTTTCTGCGGCGGGGGCGGCAGTGGCGGCGGGGGCCGGGGTCTGGGCGAAGGAGACAGAAGTGAAACCGGCAGCAAGGGCGATGGCGATGATCTTGTTCAGCATTTGGAATTACTCCTGAATTAGGAAATGGTCGGAAGATTCTTTTCTTTTCGACCGGGGAGACTTAATTGTCTGCCCTTGTAGCGAATAACGCGGGTGCTATTCGCCGGTTGTCACGCCAGTTGTAAGCCTTTGTTGACTTGTAACGCCACAAATGAAATCCGATGGCCAAAAGGAATGGCAGAAAGTCGGAAATGGAATTGAAGCCCCTTATTTGAATGAAATGTGCCGGTGGCGCCGTGTGATCTGGCGCACATTCCGCCCCCGGGGCGGGGGGCGGAGGCTGTTACAAATGGCCGTGTAACCCGGGGCGGGTGGTGGGTTTCAGACCTCAGCCGGGTCTACATCCAGGTGCCAGCGCAGTTCCCGGGGGCCGCGCAGGTGCCAGAGTTGGGCGCTCCAGGCGTTTAGAAACTGCTGCAGGGCGGGGCGGCTGGTGGCTTCCACCAGCAGTTGGGCGCGTTCCCGGCGGGCCAGGCGCAGCATGCGCATGGGCACCGGGTCGAAGACCTGAACGCCGCTGGCTTCGGCCAGGGGGCGGGCCAGTTCCCGGGCGGCCCGC
>JAJTBM010000084.1 GCA_021286885.1 Rhodocyclales bacterium | reverse complement strand
CGATTGGGTCGTGGACAGCCTGCTCGCCCTGGCCCTGGGCCAGCTGGACGACACCGGGCTGGATGCCCTGGGCCGCCCGCGTTTTTACGCCGACCAGCTGGTGCACCACGGTTGCAGCCGCAACGAGTTTTACGAGTTCAAGGCCAGCGCCGAAAAGCCCGGCGACCTGGGCTGCATGATGGAACACCTGGGGTGCAAGGGCACCCAGGCCCACGCCGATTGCAACGTACGCCCCTGGAACGGCCACGGCTCCTGCACCAACGGGGGCTATGCCTGCATCAGCTGCACCGAACCGGGCTTCGAGGCGCCGGGCCACCCCTTTGCCTCCACGCCCAAGCTGGCCGGCATTCCGGTGGGCCTGCCGGTGGACATGCCCAAGGCCTGGTTCGTGGCCCTGGCGGCCCTCTCCAAATCCGCCACCCCGCCCCGGGTGAAGCGCAACGCGGTGGAGGAACGCCCGGTGATCGCCCCCGCCATCCGTCCGACCCGAATCCGGTAAGCCGGATCAGGTAAAGCTGTGCAAGCCTGGGTGTGCAATTGTCGCCCGGCCCGTTTCTGGGGAATACTTGCGCGCCCGTTCGACTCTGTACCCCGCCCATGAGCACGCCTGCCGCCGCCGTCTGCATCACCACCCACAACCGGGTGGATTGCGCCCGGATCAACATCGAGATCATCAAGCTCAACTACCCGGGCTTCTGGCCCGTGGTGCATGCCTGCTCCAATGCCGAGTACACCCCGGGGATGGAGGATGCGCTGGTGCGCTGCGAGCCCCGCCCCTTGTCGAGCGGTGCGCTGAACCTGCTCCAGCAGTCGGTGCGCGAAGCCCATGCGCGCTTTGCGCCGGAGTTTTTCGTGCATCTGGAAGGCGACACCTGGATCACCGATCCGGCGCCCATTCTCAAGTACATGGATCTGCTGCGCCGCACGCCGGGCGCCGTGCTCGCCGCCTCGGCCTGGGATACGGATCAGAGCGAAGACTGGCGCACCTCTCCCAAGCTGCGCCGGCGGCTCAAGTACCGGCTTTCGCGGCTCACCCGGCGGCTGGGCTGGCATTGGCATCTGCGCCACCGGGACACCCTCGCCACCCAGTTTTTTGTGGCGCGCAACACCCCCGAATTCCGCGAGTTTCTCGCCACCCTGCCGGTGCCCAAGGACGGCGATTGCCTGCTGGAGCACGACATCTACCAGCGCTTCGTGGCCCGCTTCGGGCGCGGAGCCCTGCTGCCCATGCCGGAGCGGGCGCCGGTTCATCCCCTTTACCGGGACGTGTGTCCGGCCCTGCATCTGTACAGCCAGCACTGGCCGGCCCGGGGCCTGCCGGTGGACGGTGACGGCAAGCGCGAGGTGCTCCTCGCCCATCCAGCCCTGCGGCGTGGCCCGGCCATGGAGCGCCTGCTGGCCGGCCAGGATCTGGACGCCTACAACCCCGGCGCCCGGCGGACCTGAGCCATGAGCCGCATCGTGCTCGGCCCCTTCAACCGGGTGGAAGGGGATCTGGAAGTCAGCCTGGAGCCGGAGACCGCCCAAGGGGATCAAGGGGGGCAAGGGCCTCGGGTGGGCGCCGCCTATGTGAATTCGCCCTTGTTCCGGGGCTTTGAACAGATGCTGGTGGGGCGCGACCCCCAGGACGCCATGGTGATCGTGCCGCGCATCTGCGGCATCTGCTCGGTGGCCCAATCGGCGGCCACGGCGGCGGCCCTGGGCGATCTGGCCGGGCTGGGGCCCACCCCCAACGGCCAGCGCCTCGCCAATCTGGTGCTGGCCTGCGAGAACCTGGCCGACCATCTGAGCCATTTCTACCTTTTCTTCATGCCGGACTTTGCCCGGGATGCCTACCAGGCCCAGCCCTGGTTCCCCCAGGTGGCGGCCCGCTTCAAGGCCGTCCAGGGCAGCGCCTGCGCCGATGTGCTGCCGGCCCGGGCCGCGTTTTTGCAGATCATGGGCAGCCTGGCCGGGAAATGGCCCCACACCCTCAGCCTGCAGCCGGGGGGCATGGCCCGGGCGCCCCAGGCGGCGGAACGGCTGCGGGTGTTTGGGCTGCTCAAGGAGTTCCGCCGCTGGTTGGAGCGCCATTTGTTTGGCGACCGCCTGGAAGCCGTGGCCGCCCTGGAAAGCCGCGCCCAGCTGGATGCCTGGCGCCAGGGGCGCAGGGGTGATCTGGCCGCTTTTCTGGAGGTGGCCGATGGGCTGGGGCTGGAGGCCCACGGGCGGGGAACGGATCGCTTTCTGTCTTACGGCGCCTACGCCCGGGACGGGGGCTGGCTTTTCCCCCGGGGCGTGCTGGATCTGCCCGCCGGGGTGCTACAGGGCTTCGACCCCGCCGACGTGCAGGAAGACGGGCATCACGCCTGGCTCCAGCCCGGCCCGGCGCTCCACCCTTCCGAAGGCGAAACCCTGCCGGTGGCCGACAAACCGGGCGCCTACACCTGGTGCAAGGCGCCCCGCTGGCAGGGGCAGGTGGTGGAATGCGGCGCCCTGGCGCGCCAGGCCGTGGCCGGCCACCCGCTGATCCGCGAACTGGTGCAGACCGGGGGCGGGAATGTGCTGAGCCGGGTCTTGGCCCGTTTGCTGGAGCTGGCGCTGGTGCTGCCCGCCATGGAAGGCTGGCTCGCCGCCCTGGATGACGGCCCCTGCATCCAGTCCGCCCGCCTCCCTGCCGCAGGGCGGGGCGTGGGTCTGGTGGAAGCCGCCCGGGGCGCCCTGGGCCACTGGCTGGAGGTGCGCGATGGGCGCATCCTGCGCTACCAGATCATCGCCCCGACCACCTGGAATTTCTCCCCCCGGGATCGCCACGCCACCCCCGGTGCCCTCGAACAGGCCCTGGTCGGCCTGCCCTTGCAAGACACCTTGCTGGTTCAGCACGTGGTGCGCAGCTTTGATCCGTGCATGGTGTGTACGGTGCATTGAACCGGCGCGCAAGGCGCTGGTGTTCAGACTTCTTCAGGCGTCAGCGCGATCAGGCGTTCCCAAGTTTCTGGTGGGGCGAGGGGGTCTTGGCTAGAAAGCCTTCCGGCACATGCGCCGGCCGGCGGGCGCTGTAGTCGAAAAAAAGGATGCCACTCTTTCCCCGGGCGACTTCGCGGCCGCTGGCCTGGTCGCTCATGCGCCACACCAGATCACAGCCGTATTTGTTGAAGTCGGTGGTGGTCATCTCGATGACCATGGTTTCGCCGTGGAAGGCTTCGGATTTGTACTGGATGGCGGCGTCGGCCACCACGATGCCCACGCCTTCCACATCCAGTTCTTCGTAGCCGAGGGCACGGAAGAAGCGGACCCGGGCTTCGGACACCAGGGTGAGCAGGGCGGCGTTGTCCAGGTGCTGGGCGTTGTTGATGTGGCCGATGTAGATGGGCAACTCGGTGGAGAAAATGAAATGGCTGGGCAGGTCGATGATGATGCGGGCCATGGGGCGTCCTGGGCGGTGGCAGAAGTCCCGCAATTATGACAGCCGCCCGGCCCGGATGGGCGCCCGGCGTTGCCCCGGGCGGGGTGGGCGGGCAGAATGGGGCGGTTTTATGCGGCAGGAGGCCCTGTGGAGCGCTTCACCATTTCCCTTGATGAAAACCTGGCCCGGGCCTTCGACGAGTTGATCGCCGAGCGGGGCTATTCCAACCGTTCTGAAGCGGTACGCGACATTCTGCGCGCCCGGATCGAGGCCAGCCGGCTGGAGCGGGAGGCAGCGGGCCATTGCATCGCCAATCTTTCGTATGTGTACAACCACCACGAGCGGGAGCTGGCCGAGCGGGTGACCCAGGAGCAGCACGCCCACCACGATCTGTGCGTGGCCACCCTGCATGCCCATCTGGACCACGATAACTGCATGGAGAGCGTGATCCTGCGCGGCCCCACCGCCCAGGTGCGCAGCTTTGCCGAGGGCCTCATGGCCCGCCCGGGGATACGCCATGGGGCGCTTAATCTGGTGTCGGCGGAGGTGACGGGCCAGACCCATGCGCATCCTCACCCGCACCCCCATCCGCATCCCCACGCGGCCGCGCCGGAGGATGAGCGGGTGCCGCCCCACGGCCACTACCGGCCCCGGAGCTGAGCATGGGGCGTAGCGGAACGCCCCGGCCCGATTCGTCCGAGCTGCTGGCCGGGCAGCCGGAGGGGGTGGGCGAGGGGGCCTGGATTGATGTGATCCAGAAAATGGATGAGGTCTATTCCGACCTGCTCCAGTACGAAGTGGCGCTGGAAGAAAAGAACGCCAAGCTGGAGGAGAGCCAGGGCTTCATCCTGTCGGTGCTCACGTCCATTTCCGACATTCTGGTGGTGTGCGACCGGAGCGGGCGCATCGAGGAGGTGAACCGCTCCCTGGAAGATTTCTGCGGGCGCCCCCTGGCCGAGCTGCGCGGTACCCCCTTTGTGGCCCTGTTGGCCGATCCCCAGGCGGCGGTGCTGGTGCAGGAGATGTTCGGCCTGCGGGCTGGAGCGGCGGTGCACGATCTGGAGCTGGCCCTGCGGGCGGCGGACGGGAGCGCGGTGCCGGTGTCCCTCAACTGCACGCCGCGTTACTCGTCGGTGGGCAAATCCCAGGGGGTGGTCATCACCGGGCGGCCCGTGGGGGAGCTGCGCAAGGCCTACTCGGCCCTGCGCCAGGCCCATGAAGACCTGAAGCGCACCCAGCAGCAGTTGCTGCATTCCGAAAAAATGGCCTCTTTGGGGCGGCTGGTGGCGGGGGTGGCCCATGAGCTGAACAATCCGATCAGCTTTGTGCTGGGCAACACCCACGCCCTGCGCCGCTATGCCGGGCGGCTGGCCGAGTACCTGAACGCAGTGCATGGGGGCGTGCAGGGGGAGGCGCTGGACGACTTGCGTCACCAGCTGCGCATCGACCGCATTCTGGCGGATCTGGATTCCTTGATTGAGGGGACGGTGGAAGGTGCCGAGCGCACCCGCGACATCGTGGATGGGCTCAAGCGCTTTTCGGCCCTGGATCGGGAAGAGAATGCCCCCTTCGATCTGGTCGGGGTGATCCAGCGCTCGGTCACCTGGGTGTGCAAGGCGGCTCCTGAGCGCTTTGCGGTGGAACTGCAATTGCCCCCGGGGCTGGTGGTGTTGGGCTCGCCGGGGCAGATGCAGCAGGTGGTGATGAATCTGGTCCAGAACGCCTGCGATGCAAGCGCAGGCCAGGCCGGCGCTGCAGATCCGGGGTGAGGTGCAGGGGGGCGATGTGGTGCTGCGCTTCCACGACAACGGCCCGGGCATCGAATCCCAGCATCTGGCCCACATCTTCGACCCTTTCTTCACCACCAAGCCGGTGGGGCGCGGGACGGGGCTGGGCTTGTCCATCAGCTACGGGATCGTGGAACGCCACGGGGGCCAGCTCCTGGCGGGCAACCACGTGGCGGGAGGGGCGGAGTTCGTCTTGCGCCTGCCCCTGGCGCCCAGCACTGGTAAGCCGCTTGCCGCTTGATTCGGGTGCTGCATGGTGGCTTTCCGGTCTGACCGGGGCGCCACGCCGCATGGGGATGCAAGGAGGCGGTGCAAGCCCGCGTATCTCTGCGTAGTCCTGCGCAGTTCTGCGTATAGGGCCCCCTGGCACGCTTGTTGTATGGTGTATGAACTAATCTTTTTATTTCATACACGCCGGAGAACGCAGGATGGAAAGCTTGGCGGCCGATGGACTGGCCCTGGTGATGCTGGTGTTCGTGCTGGGACTCAAGCACGGGTTCGATGCCGACCATCTGGCCACCATTGATGGCCTGACCCGTTACAACGCCCGCCAGCGGCCCGCCTTGGCCCGCTGGTGCGGCACCCTGTTTTCCCTGGGGCATGGGGCGGTGGTGCTGGGGATCGCCCTGGGCGTGGGGCTTGCGTCCCGTCAGTGGGTGGTGCCCGAATGGCTGGAGCAGTCGGGGGCCTGGATTTCAGTGTTCTTTTTGCTCGCCCTCGGGGTGCTCAACCTGGAGGCCGTGCTCGCCACGCCCGCCGATCAACTGGTGCAGCCGGTGGGCCTCAAGGGGCGCTGGCTGGGGCGCCTGATGCAGATCAGCCATCCCCTGGGGGTGGCCCTGGTGGGCGCCCTGTTCGCCCTGTCCTTCGACACCATCAGCCAGGCCGCCCTGTTTGCGATGACCGGCCTGCAAAGCGGCGGCGTGGCGCAGGCCCTGGGCCTGGGGCTGGTTTTCATGCTGGGCATGCTGGTGGCCGATGGGGCCAATGGCCTGTGGATTGCCCGTTTGATCGCCCGGGCCGACGGCATCGCCCTGGTGGCGTCCCGCGTCATGGCCCTGGCGGTGGCGGGCATGAGTTTTCTGGTGGCCGCCTACGGGCTGGCGCGCCTGTACGTACCGGCCATGGAGGCCTGGGGCGAGGGTAAGGAGCTTTACCTGGGCGCCAGTGTGCTGGGCGTGGTGCTGGCCGCCTTTGCCCTGGGGCGCTTCCTGGCCCGGGGCCGCAGCCAGGTTGTAGCAGGCGCCTGATCGTTTCCCCCTCGGTTGGCCTTCCGGGCTGTAGATGCGCCGGGAGGCTTTTTTTGCCTGGTCGGTAAGAAGAAAATGAAAAACGTATTACTCGGTGGTGTGGGCTTCCTGTGCATGGGCTTTACCATGGGCCTTGCCTGTACGGCCTCGGCGGGGGAGGGCCAGCCCCTGGCCGAAGTGGAAGTGCGCGCCGTGTCTGACGATCTGCTCGGCGTGGCCCAGGCCGCCAGCGAGGGCGTAGTGACAGGCGCCCAGCTTGCCCGTAGTCCGCTCTTGCGCCCGGCTGAGGTGCTGGAGGCGGTGCCCGGGCTCATCGTGTCCCAGCACAGTGGGGACGGGAAGGCCAATCAGTATTACCTGCGCGGCTTCAACCTCGACCACGGCACCGACTTCGCCACCTGGCTGATGGGCATGCCGGTGAACATGCCCAGCCATGCCCACGGCCAGGGTTATACCGATCTCAACTTTCTGATCCCCGAGTTGGTGGGGCGGGTGGATTACCGCAAAGGCGCCTATCGGGCTGAGGATGGAGACTTTTCCTCGGCGGGCTCGGCGCGCATCGATTACCTGCGCAGCCTGGATCAGCCTTTCGTGAAAACCGAGCTGGGCAGCCATGGCTATCGGCGTGCGGTGCTGGCCGGGAGCCGACCGCTCCAGGAAGGCGGCCCGACCCTGTTGGGCGCCCTGGAACTGATGGGCAACCAGGGCCCCTGGCAGGTGGGGGAGGATCTGCACAAATACAACGGAGTGCTGCGTCTGTCGGACGGCTCGGCCCTGCGCGGCTGGTCGGCCACCGCCATGGCTTATCAGGCCGACTGGAGCGCCACCGACCAGATTCCCCGGCGGGCCGTGGCCAGTGGCGCCCTTAACCCCTATGGCAGCCTGAATCCCAGCGATGGAGGGCGCACCCGACGCATCAGTCTCTCGGGGGAATGGGTGGATACTTCTGATACGGGCCAGCGGCGGGCCAGCCTGTATTGGGTGGATTACCGGTTGGATCTGTTCTCGGACTTCACCTATTTCATGGACAACCCGGTGCAGGGTGATCAGTTTGCCCAGTCCGACCGGCGCCAGGTGCTGGGCGGGCAGTATCAGCATAGCGGGTACGCCGACTGGCAGGGGCGGCCCCTGGAGTGGGTGCTGGGCACCCAGTTCCGCTACGACCACATCGGTCGCCTGGCCCTGGGGTTGAGCGAGCAGCGCCAGGTGTATCGCTGGATCAGCCAGCATCAGGTAGAACAAATGAGTGGGGCGCTGTTTGGGGAGGCGCGGGTCCAGTGGTTTCCCTGGTTGCGCTCCACCCTGGGGCTACGGGCCGATCAATACCTGTTTGATGTGCAGAGCGACACCGCCGCCAACAGCGGTCAGCGTCAGCAGGGGCTGATCTCTCCCAAGCTGGGGGTGGTGCTCGGGCCCTGGGCTGGGAGTGAGCTGTATCTGGCCTATGGTGAAGGTTTCCATAGCAATGATGCCCGGGGTGCCACCCTGCGGGTGAATGCCGATCCGCGCAGCGAGGATTACGGCCAGCCGGCAACGGCGGTACGACCCCTGGTGCGCACCCGCGCCAGCGAGTTGGGCTGGCGTTGGCAGCCCGGGGCAGGGGTGAGTTCGACCCTGGCCCTGTGGCGGCTGGATCTGGATTCGGAACTGGTGTTTGTGGGGGATGCAGGCACCACAGAGGCCAGCCGCCCATCCCGCCGCCAGGGGCTGGAATGGAGTGTGAACTGGAAGCTCCGGCCTGCTCTGGCTTTGGGGGCAGATCTGGCCTGGTCCCATGCGCGTTTTCGGGAAGATGATGGCAGTGGCACCCGGGTTCCCGGCGCCATTGGGCAGACGGCGGCGGTGCGACTGGATTGGGATCAAGGCGGCCCCTGGTCGGCAGGGGTACGGTGGCGTTACTTCGGATCCCGTCCACTTATCGAGGATGATTCGGTACGATCCGCAGCTTCGGTGCTGACCGCCTTGCGTTTGGGGTGGCGCAGCCGGCCTGATCTGGAGTGGGGGCTGGATGTGTTCAACCTGTTCAACAGCCGGGTCAGCGACATCGATTACTACTACGCGTCTCGCCTGGGGAGTGAAACCATGCCCGTTGCCGATGTGCACAGCCATCCCGCCGAACCCCGCAGCTGGCGCCTGAGCCTGAAGGTGCGCCTGTGATCGGGCGCCTGGACATGGCCGAGCGCAGCCTCTATTACGCCATCGGCGCTTCGCTGCTGGCCCACGCCCTGGCCTTGGCTTTGGGGAACGGCGCCGGACGGCTGCCCGAGGTGGCGCCCCATTTGCTGGAGGCCCGGCTGGTGGCTGATACCCCGCCTGAGCCCCCCAAGCCCCAGATGCTGCCCCAGGCCCGGCCCCAGCCGGTGAAGCCCGAAGTCCATCATCCCCAGCCCGTCCAGCCCCAGCCGGTGGCCAAGGCCCGGCCCGAGGCCCCCACCGCCCCCCAGCCCCAGGCGGTGCTGACCGCAGCGGCCACGAGCAACAGCCCGAACACCCCGGCGGTTCCGGCAGGTGTTCCCGGGGGCGTGCCCATGGCACCGCCAGCGCCGGCCCCCGTGGCCCAGGCTGCACCCGCAGCCCCGGCCTACGTACCGCCCAGCGCGGGCCTGGCCTATCTGAACAATCCCAAGCCCAGCTAT
This sequence comes from Rhodocyclales bacterium, assembly GCA_021286885.1. Lineage (GTDB taxonomy): Bacteria > Pseudomonadota > Gammaproteobacteria > Burkholderiales > Rhodocyclaceae > Zoogloea. The sequence goes on along the minus strand of JAJTBM010000084.1, from coordinate 539 downwards.
CCGCTGCTGGCCCGCCGGCGTGGGCTGGAAGGCGTGGTGCAGCTGGAGGTGCGGGTTGCCGCCGACGGGCATCCCCTCAGCGCCCAGATCCGCAACAGCTCGGGCCACGAAATTCTGGATGAAGCCGCCCGCAACGCGGTGCTTGGCTGGCGCTTTTCCCCGGCCAAGCGGGGCGGGGAGCCGGTGGAAGGCGTCGCCCTGGTGCCCATCCGCTTTCAGTTGGGGAGTGAGGGGGGCTGAGGCAAACCGGCCCTTATCGGCGTCTTGTGCATTTTCTTGAAAATAGCGCTTGACATGCTAAAGGTCGCTATCTAGAATGGCGGCTTCTCGACTGGAGGGATTCCCGAGCGGTCAAAGGGATCAGACTGTAAATCTGACGGCACAGCCTTCGAAGGTTCGAATCCTTCTCCCTCCACCAGATCTGAGTAAGTCCTGCCAGGCAAGTGCCGAAGCAGGGCGGTGATTGAGAGTCGTGCGTTGTAAAGCGGGTGTAGCTCAATGGTAGAGCAGAAGCCTTCCAAGCTTATGACGAGGGTTCG
>JAJTBM010000083.1 GCA_021286885.1 Rhodocyclales bacterium | reverse complement strand
AACCCGGGCCACCCGGATGTCCAGGCCGCCATCGAGGACGCCCTGGTGCGCATCTGCCGGGCCGGCAAGGCGGCGGGGGTGTTCTCCTCCGACCCCCAAGCGGCGGCCCGCTACCTGGAAAGCGGCGCCTCCTTCATCGCGGTGGGGGTCGATACGCTGCTGCTGCGCAATTCCGCCGTTAAACTGGCAGCCGGTTTCAAGGATGCAGGCGCTGCCCGGGCGGGTGCGGCCTACTAAGGCGCCGCGCCAGCCCGCATAACAAGATCGCCAACACTCAAGGAGAAACACCCATGCTCGAACTCAAGGACGCCGGCCTGCTCAAGCAGGCGTGTTACATCAATGGTCAGTGGATGGGCGCCGACAACGGCGAGACCCTGCCCGTCACCAACCCGGCCACCGGGGAACTGGTGGCCAGCGTGCCGCGCTGTGGTGCCGCCGAAACCGAGCGTGCCATTGCCGCTGCCGAAACCGCCTTTGTACGCTGGCGCGAAACCACCGCCGTGGAGCGGGCTCGCATCCTGCGCCGCTGGTTTGATCTGCTGCTGACCCACCAGGAAGACCTGGCCCGCATCATGACCGCCGAGCAGGGCAAGCCCCTGGCCGAAGCCCGGGGCGAAATCGCCTACGCCGCCGCCTACGTGGAGTGGTTCGCCGAAGAGGCCCGCCGGGTGTATGGCGACGTGATCCCGGCCCCCGCCCGGGACCGCCAGATCGTGGTCACCAAAGAGCCGGTGGGCGTGTGCGCCGCCATCACGCCCTGGAACTTCCCCTCGGCCATGATTACCCGCAAGGTGGCCCCGGCCCTGGCTGCAGGCTGCACCATCATCCTCAAGCCCGCCGAGCAGACCCCCTTGTCGGCCCTGGCCCTGGCCGAATTGGCCGAGCGGGCCGGCGTGCCTGCCGGGGTGTTCAGCGTGGTCACTGGCGAAGCCCGGGCCATTGGCGGGGTGATGACCGCCAGCCCGGTGGTGCGCAAGCTCACCTTCACCGGCTCCACCGAAGTGGGCCGCCTGCTCATGGCCCAGTGCGCGCCCACCATCAAGAAGCTGTCCCTGGAACTGGGCGGCAACGCGCCCTTCATCGTGTTCGACGATGCCGACCTGGATGCCGCTGTGGCCGGAGCCCTGGCCTCCAAGTACCGCAACGCCGGCCAGACCTGCGTGTGCTCCAACCGCTTCCTGGTGCAGGCGGGCGTGTATGAGGCCTTTGCCGCCAAGCTCGCCGCTGCGGTGGCCGGGCTCAAGGTAGGCGACGGGGTGGAGGAGGGCGTCACCCAAGGCCCGCTGATCGACGATGCCGCCATTAACAAGGTGGAGGGGCTGGTGCAGGATGCGGTGGCCAAGGGCGCCCGGGTGGTGTGTGGCGGTCAGCGTCACGCCCTGGGCCGTACCTGGTACGAACCCACCGTGCTGGCCGATGTCCGTCGGGATATGGACGTGGCCCGGGAAGAAATCTTCGGCCCGGTGGCGCCCCTGTTCCGCTTCTCCACCGAAGAAGAAGCGATTCAGATCGCCAACGATACCGAGTTCGGCCTCGCCGCCTACTTTTACTCCAAGGATCATGCCCGGGTGTGGCGTGTCTCGCGCCAGCTTGAATACGGCATGGTGGGCATCAACACCGGGCTGATCTCCACCGAGGTCGCCCCCTTTGGCGGGGTCAAGGCTTCCGGGCTGGGGCGCGAAGGTTCCCGCTACGGGCTGGAAGAGTACATGGAAATCAAGTACCTGGCCCTGGGGGGGCTGTGACCCCGGGCGGAAAGCTCCAGGGCCGGGGCCTCCTGGCCCTGTTGGGCGCCCTGGTGGCCTTCGGCCCCCTCGCCATTGATCTTTACCTCCCCGCCCTGCCGGCCATCGCCCAGGGGCTGGGGGCCGACATCGCCCGGGTGCAGCTGAGCGTAACCGTGTTTCTGGCGGGCTTCTGCATCGGCATGCTGGGCTACGGGCCTTTGTCTGACCACTTCGGGCGGCGCCCGGTGCTCTTGGGCGGCATTGCGCTGTTTGTGGGTGCCAGCGCCGTTTGCGCCCTGGCGCCGGGGGTGGAGGTGCTGATTGCGGCCCGCTTCTTCCAGGCTTTGGGGGGCGGGGCGGCTTCGGTGCTGGCCCGGGCGGTGGCCCGGGACGTGTATGCCCCCACCGAGGCCATCCGCATGCTGTCTTTAATGGCCATGGTGACGGCGGTGGCGCCCCTGGTGGCCCCGCTGCTGGGCGGTCTGGCGCTGGCCTGGCAGGGCTGGCGAGCGTGCTTCGGGCTGCTGGTGGGCTGGGGTTTGCTCTGTTTGCTGGTGTGTGCCCGCCATCTGCCCGAAACCCTGCCTCCGGCCCGGCGTGGCCAGACCCGCCTGGGGGGCGCCTTCGGGGTGTATGGGCAGATGCTGCGCGACCCCGCCGGCCTGGGCCTGGTGCTGGCCGGCGGGATGTCGTTTGCCGCCATGTTTGCCTACATCACCGCCGGGCCGTTTTACTTCATCGAACTCCAGGGCTTTACCCCCTTCGGCTACAGCCTGTTGTTTGCTGCCAATGCGCTGGGGATCTTCGCCGCGAATTTTGCCAACAGCCGGCTGGTGCGCCGGGTGGGGGTGCCGGCCATGATCCGGGCGGGCTGCCTGCTGGGCCTGGCGGGGGCGCTGCCCTTGCCGTTCATCGGCGCCCACCCGGCCTGGGTGATGGCCGCCCTGTTTGTGGTGGTGGGCGTGACCGGCCTGCTGGGGGCCAACTGCGTGGGCCTGCTGATGCAGGGCTACGGGCATCACGCTGGGGCGGCAGCAGCCCTGTTCGGCGCCGGCCAGTTTGGTTTCGGGATGCTGGCGAGCTGGGCCACCGGCCATTTCCATGAGGGCAGTGGCCAGCCCATGGCCTGGGTGATCCTGGTGGCGAGCAGCCTCTCGGCCCTGGGCTTTGCGCTCCACCGCAGTTGCCACGACCCCCGCTTTCAGCCCCCTTCGGCTGCGTAAAAAGCCCCCGCAGCCGCAGGCGTGCAGGTGCACAATAGCGGGCTTCATCCTGTCTGCCCTGGCGGCGGCTCCATGCTGGTGCTGCTGTCTTTGCCTCCTGCCTCGCCATGCCTTTTCTGCGTCTTGTCACTGCCGGCCTGCAAGGGCCGTTCCGGGCCCTGGCCCATCGCAATTTCCGGCTCTACTTTGCCGGGCAGGCGGTTTCCATCCTGGGTACCTGGATTCAGCAGGTGGCGCTGTCGTGGCTGGTGTACCGGATCACCGGCTCGGCGGCCCTGCTCGGGGTGACGGCCTTTGCCGGGCTGGTGCCCCAGCTGGTGGTGGGGCCCCTGGCGGGGGCCTGGATAGACCGGCAGGACAAGCGCCGCTGGCTGATCCGCATCCAGGCCCTGATGGGCGTGCAAGCCCTGGTGCTGGCCGGGCTGACCTGGCTCGACTGGGTGAGCCCGCCCCTGCTGGTGGCCATGGCCGGGCTGCTCGGGGTGCTCGCCAGCTTTGATACGCCCCTGCGCCAGTCGCTGATTTCCAGCTTTGTGGAGCGGCGCGAAGATCTGCCCAATGCCCTGGCGCTCAACGCGATGCTGTTCAACTCAGGCCGTTTTGTGGGGCCGCCCCTGGCCGGGCTGCTGCTGGGGCTGACCTCCGAGGCGGCCTGCTTTGCGCTGAATGGCCTGTCGTTTCTGGCCCTGATCGGGGCAGTGGGCAATATCCGCAACAGCAGCACGCCCCGGGCCACCGGCTCCATGGCCCACGTGTTTCAGGAAGGGCTGCGTTTCGTGTGGGATACCTGGCTGGTGCGGATGCTGATTTTCGTGCTGGTCGCCCTCAACCTCACCGCCTCGGCCTACGCGGTGCTGCTCCCGGTGTTTGCCCGGGATGTGTTTGGCGGCGATGCCCGCACCCTGGGCTGGCTGTGGGGCGCGGCGGGCATGGGGGCCCTGGGCTCCACCCTGTTCCTCGCCAGCCGCAAGACCACCCGGGCCCTGCTGGGTGGGGTGATGGCGGGTTGCCTGCTGGCGGCGGTCTCACTGGTGGCCTTTGGCCTCGCCCGCACCCTGAGCCTCGCCCTGCCGGCCATGGTGGCGCTGGGCTTTGGCATCTCGGTGTGCAATGTGGGCATCAACATGCTGCTCCAGATCATCGCCCCGGACACCCTGCGCGGGCGGGTGGTGTCGTTTTTCACCTCGGCTCGCTTCGGGTTTGATGCGCTGGGGGGGCTGTTGGCCGGTTTTGTGGCCAACAGCCTGGGCGCCGGCATCACCATGATTGCCGAGGGTGTGGTGCTGCTGGGCTTCGTGCTCTTTCTGCGCACCCGTCAGGGCCAGCTGGCGGCCCTGATCGAGGGGTTGAAGAAGGGCTGAGCCCCGCCCGCTTAGCCCAGCAGCCGTATCCAGTGCCAGCGCAGGTGGTTTTCGATGAAGCTGGCGATGAAGTAGTAGCTGTGGTCGTAGCCCGGGTGGAGCGCGTATTCGATCTCGTGGCCCCGGGCGGCACAGGCGGCCAGCAGGGTTTCGGGCTGGAGCTGGGTGGCCAGGAAGCTGTCGGCGGCGCCTTGGTCCACCTTGATGGGTGGCAGTTCGGCGCCGGCGGCGATCAGGGCGCAGCTGTCCCAGGCGGCCCAGGCGCTTGGGTTTTCGCCCAGATAGCGGCCCAGGGCTTTGTGGCCCCAGGGCACTTGGCTGGGGTGGCAGATGGGGGCGAAGGCCGATACCGAGCGGTAGCGCCCCGGGTTGCGCAGGGCGCACACCAGGGCCCCGTGGCCCCCCATGGAGTGCCCGCTGATGGCCCGCGCCGTACTCACCGGAAAATGCGCTTCGATCAGGGCTGGGAGTTCGTCCACCACGTAATCGTGCATCTGGTAATGCTGGGCCCAGGGGGCCTGGGTGGCGTTCAGGTAGAAGCCTGCCCCGTGACCGAAATCCCAGGCGCCGTCCGGGTCGCTGGGTACGTCGGCACCCCGGGGGCTGGTGTCTGGGGCCACCAGGGCGATGCCCAGCTCGGCGGCTACCCGCTGGGCGCCGGCCTTCTGCATGAAATTCTCGTCGGTGCAGGTCAGCCCCGAGAGCCAGTACAACACCGGCACCGGGCCGTGTTCGGCCTGGGGCGGCAGATACACGGCAAAGCGCATGGGGCAGCGGGTGCTGCGGGCCGTGTGCTCGTAGCGCCGGTGCCAGCCGCCAAAGGCGCGGTTCTCGGAGAGCAGGGTGAGCGGGGTGTCGTCCATGGGCAGTCCTCGGGGCAGGGCAGGGGCTTACAGGTCGTAGTGGATCACGGTGCGGATGCTCTTGCCTTCGTGCATCAGGTCGAAGGCCTTGTTGATGTCGGCCAGCCCCATGGTGTGGGTGATGAAGGTGTCGAGGGGGATTTCGCCGCGCTGGGCCCTTTCCACATAACCGGGCAGCTCGGTACGGCCGCGCACCCCGCCAAAGGCCGAACCGCGCCAAACCCGGCCCGTGACCAGCTGGAAGGGGCGGGTGGCGATTTCTTCGCCCGCGCCGGCCACGCCGATGATGATGGATTCGCCCCAGCCCTTGTGGCAGCACTCCAGGGCCGAACGCATCACCTTGGTGTTGCCGATGCATTCAAACGAGTAATCCACGCCGCCGTCGGTGAGGTCCACGATCACTTCCTGGATGGAGCGGTCGTAGTCGAGGGGGTTGATGCAGTCGGTGGCGCCCAGCTGACGGGCGATTTCAAACTTGCTCGGGTTCACGTCCACCGCCACGATGCGGGAGGCCTTGGCCATGACGGCGCCGATCACCGCCGACAGGCCGATCCCGCCCAGCCCGAAAATGGCCACCGTGGCGCCCGGCTCCACCTTGGCGGTGTTGAGCACCGCGCCGATGCCGGTGGTCACCCCGCAGCCCAGCAGGCAGACCTTTTCCAGGGGCGCATCCTTGCTGATCTTGGCCACCGAGATTTCGGGCAGCACGGTGTATTCCGAGAAGGTGGAGGTGCCCATGTAGTGATAAATGGGCTGGCCGTCCTTGCTGAAGCGGGTGGTGCCATCGGGCATCAGGCCCTTGCCCTGGGTGGCGCGAATGGCCTGACACAGGTTGGTCTTGCCCGACAGGCAAAACTTGCACTTGCCGCATTCCGGTGTGTAGAGGGGGATCACATGGTCGCCCACCGCCACCGAGGTGACGCCCTCGCCGATGGCTTCCACAATCCCGCCCCCTTCGTGGCCCAGGATGGTCGGGAAGATGCCTTCCGGGTCGGCCCCGGAGAGGGTGTAGGCGTCGGTATGGCACACGCCGGTGGCCACGATGCGCACCAGCACTTCGCCAGCCTTGGGCGGGGCCACGTCCACTTCGGTGATTTCGAGGGGGCGCTTGGCGCCCCAGGCAACGGCTGCGCGGGATTTGATCATGGCGGGAGTCCTTGGGTTTTCTTGGGTTTGCTTGGATTTTGGGGGGCTGGGCGTTTTTAAATGGGCTGCGGGCGGCTGGCCAGCGCAGCCATCCAGGTAAAGCTGTGGCAGCCTGGGCATCCAGTGTAGTCATCCCCCTCCTGAGTGATAATCCCTGTTTCTGAAATACATTATTGCTAGGTAGAAACAATGGAGCGTTGGCAGGGCTTGGAAGAATTTGTGGCGGTGGCCGATTGTGGCGGCTTCAACGGGGCGGCCCGGCGCCTGGGGGTATCGGCGTCCCATGTGAGCCGCCAGATCCAGGCCCTGGAGGCCCGGCTCCAGACCCGCTTATTCCACCGCAGCACCCGCATCGTGCGTCTTACCGAGGCGGGGCAGGCCTTTTTGCACCATTGCCGCCAGTTGCAGGATGGCTACGACGAGGCCCTGCGCAGCGTGATGGATCTGGACCAGACCCCCGCCGGGCCCCTGCGCATCACCTGCGCGGTGGTGTATGGGGAGCGCTTTGTGGTGCCGGTGCTCAATGGGCTGGTGGCTGAGTACCCACGTTTGCAGGTGAGTCTGGATTTGGACAACGCGCCCCGCGATCTGGTGGGCGAGGGCTTCGATCTGGCGGTGCGCCTGGGGGGGCAGGGGGGGTTTGCCGATGCCCGGCTGGTGGCGAGCCGGCTTGCGCCGCGCCGGCTGTTTTTATGTGCGGCGCCGGCCTATCTGGCCCGGGCGGGCACCCCGGCCAGCCTTGCGGATCTGGCGGCCCACAACTGCCTGGTGGGCAGCTCGGATCTGTGGGCCTTTGTGCAGGATGGGCGCGAAACCAGCGTGCGGGTGCGGGGTAATTGGCGCTGCAACAGCGGCCAGGCGGTGCTGGATGCGGCGCTCCATGGCCTGGGGCTGTGTCAGTTGCCCGATTACTACGTCCAGCCCCATCTGCGCTCGGGGGCCCTGGTGGCCCTGCTGCCCGGGCTCCAGGTACAGGATCACGCGGTGTGGGCCCTGTGCCCGCCCCGGCGCCAGCATTCGGCCAAGATCCGGCTGGTGATCGAACGCCTGCGCAGCTACCTCGAAGCGCGCCCTGAGTATCAGACCTGAAGCCCCGGGCCCGATACCTTGCCTTAACGCAGCCGCTGGGCGAGCAGCCCGACCCATTCATGCACCGCGTACCAGCCCCCGTAGGCGGCGTTCATGTTGGGCAGCTCGGGCAGCAGGCTGTCGCTCGGGGGGCGCCCTACCAGATAGGCGGTGGGCGCTGGAATAACTGTAAAGCCGGCCTGCTCAAATTCGGCCACGGAGCGGGCCATGTGGGCCGCGTGGGTCACGAGCAGGATGCGCCGCACCCCGGCGGGTTGGAGCAGGCGGGCGCTGTAGCGGGCGTTTTCGGCGGTATCCCGGGCCTGATCTTCAACCCAGCGCACGGGTAGGCGGAAGTCCTGCTCCAGGCTTTGGGCCATCAGCCGGCCTTCGGGAATGCGATTTTCCGGGGCGCCCCCAGTCACCAGAATGGGGAGCCCGGTCTGACGCGCCAGGCGGGCCCCATAGCGCAGCCGCTCCAGGGTCAGCCGATTAACGGTTTCGCCCTCAAACTCAGGGGCGTAGCGCCGGGCGCCTCCGCCCAGCACCACCACCGCCTGGGCTTGGGCCAGGGCGGGCGCGGTGGGCGGGTCAAAGGCTTCCAGGGGCAGGGTGAGCTGGCGCACCAGGGGCGGGGTAATGAGCAAGAGCCCGATGAGGGCGCCGGCCCAGGCCAGGCCCCGGCCCAGGCGGGGCGCACGCCTCAGGAGCAGCAGGCCCAGGATCACCAGCAGTACGGGAGAGAGCGGCGGAAGAATCAGCAGTGAAATCAGTTTTTTGAGCAGAAACATGAAAACAGGGGGATAAACAGGGTTTGATGCAGCGATTGAACCACCCCCGGCGCTGGCTATGATCGGTGTGTCACGCAAGGATGCCGGCGCCCGTGGGGCCTCGGGAGCTTCAGCCTTGCAATTTCAAACCTGCAAATGCTGCACGGCAACTGGTTTTCGGGGGAAAATGCGATGGAATTGGGAGTGCGCGAAGGTGTGTGGGCCCTGGTGGTGGTGTTGATCCTCTATCTGGGGGTTATTCTGCTGCGTCTGGTCATGTCCCGGCAGGGTTTGCTTAAAGCATTGGTGCCGGAGGTGCCCGAGCTGGCCTTGGAAACGCCAACGGCTGGGCCCCTGCCGGTTTCGTCTCCGCCGCCGGTGGTGGCATCTGCGCCTGTGGCCCCGCCGCCGGTTCAGGCTGCGCCCCAGCCCCAGCCCATGTACGATCTGGAAATCGAGCAACTGCGCCGCGATATGGGCCAGATGCGCAAGGAGCAGGAGTTCCTGCGCCGGGAGATCACCTTCCTGCGCCAGGAGCTGGATGAAATGAGAGCCGATCAACACCGTTTCGATAGTGGCAAGTCGCCCCAGCATTCCGAGGCCATGGATCTGGCCACCCGGGGTGTGACGGCCTCTGACATCGCCAGTCGATGCGGCATTTCGGTAGCCGAAGCTGAACTGGTCTGCGCCTTGGCGCGGGCGGAGGATGATAGATGAGTCAGGCGCCCCAGGGCCCCGGTAAAAAAACACCGGAGGCCACTCAGGCACGTCGTCAGTTGTGGGTCCGGGCCCTGGTGGCCTGTGGCCTGATCGGGGTTCTGCTGGGGGGCTTGGCGGTCTTTGACCGCATCTCCCGGCCCCAGGACCCCCCGGATGCAGATATCCCGACCCGGCCCATTGCACCGGCCCGGGTGCCGGAGCCCCCCAAGGAAACGACCCCCGAGGCGATTCCGGGAAGCTCCGAAGTCAAGGTGCCCCCGGCAGAAGTAGCGCAAAACCAGAAAGACGCCGAGGGCAAGGCCCCGACCGAGGCAGGCCCGGATGCGCCGGCTTCCAACAAGGCAGGGGCCGCTGCCACGCCGCCCGCCTCGGCGGGGGCGGCGAGCAGTGGCACCATCCGCAAGCCCCCGCAAGCCCGGGAGCGGGTGGTGGCGGAGCCCGAGGGCACGGCGCCCATCCCGATTGCCCGCTCGGAGGCGGCTGCACCCCGGGGTGAAATCGCCGAAGAAACCCGCCCGGTGGGGCGCAAGGGCCCCCGGCCCGACCCTGAGGCTGAGGCCCCCCGCAGCAGTGGTGCCAGCTCGGTGCTGACCCGGGGGTTTGGCGTGCATATGGGTATTTTTGCCGACATGCTGCGCGCCGAAGAATTACGCGAGCGCCTTGCGCGGGCAGGCATTCCCGCTCGGGTGGAAGTGCGTGTGGTGGTCGGGCCCTACGCTGAACGGCGCGAAGCCCAGCAAGCCCAGGAT
>JAJTBM010000082.1 GCA_021286885.1 Rhodocyclales bacterium | reverse complement strand
CCGTGAGGGTGCCGTAGCTGCCGGCTTTGGTCGAGGTCGTGCCGGAGACTGAGCCGCCGGAGATGCCATAAGTCAGCGTCTGGCCAGAGTCCCGGTCCGCACCGGCGAGGGTGCCGGTGTCGTTGCTGAAAGTATCGTTGGCGGAGGTGTCGGTATAGGCCCCAGCGGTGGGCGTGCTCAGGGTGGGCGTGTCGTTGGCGGCGGTGAGGTTGACCGTGTAGGTAGCGGTGGTGCTGCCGCCAGCGCCATCGCTCACTGTGACGGTGAAGGTGTCCGTCGTGCTTGCTGTCAGGGCATTAATGGCGGATGCATTGGGCGTATAGGTGTAAGCCCCGGTGCCGGTATCCACCGTGAGGGTGCCGTAGCTGCCGGCCTTGGTCGAGGTCGTCCCGGAGATGGAGCCACCGGAGATGCCATAAGTCAGGGTCTGGCCAGAATCCCGATCCGCGCCTGCGAGGGTGCCGGTGTCGTTGCTGAAGGTGTCGTTGGCGGAGGTGTCGGTATAGGCGCCTGCGGTGGGCGTGCTCAGGGTGGGCGTGTCGTTGGCGGCGGTAATGCTGACGGTAAAGGTCGCTGTGCCGCTGGAATAGGCGTCTGACGCGGTGACGGTAAAGGTTTCGTTGGTGTTGGCGCTGAGGCCTTCGATGACGCTGGTGTTGGGCGTGTAGGTGTAAGCGCCTGTGGTCGTGTTGACGCTCAGGGTGCCGTAGCTACCTGCCAAGGTGCTGATGCCGCCACTCACCGAGCCGCCGGTAATGCCGTAGGTGATGGTGTCCAGCTCGTTGTCTGTGGCAGACAGGGTGCCGGTGGTGTTGGAGAAACTGTCGGCTGCGCTGGTGTCGGTGTAAGTGGCGGTGGTGGGGGTGCTCAGTACCGGTGCCTGGTTGGTGGAAACCAGTACGGCGGTTGTGCTGCCTACGGAGTTCAGAGTGAGAGTGGCGTCGTTACCGTTGGCGTCCTTGAGGGTGCCGCCGTTGGTGTCGAGTGCGCCTACGGTAATACCGTCGCTATCGTTATCGCCCGTCTGGGTGGTGTAACGGAACAGCAGGGCGCTGGTGCCACTGCCTGAAACGTAGCTTGCATAGCGGGTCGTACTGCCAATGGTCAGGGCGATCCGGGGCGTGCCGCCACCGGTGGTGACGGTGATGTTGTCGCCAAAGTTGACCGTGAAATCCAGGTTGGCGCTGGTGCCGTAGGTGTTGTTGGATGGAACGCTGACCGAGCTTACGACGGGTGTGACGTTGTCTACCGTGACGTTGCCGGAGTCTGCCGTAGTGGTGGTGTTGCCGGCATTGTCGGTGGCGGTAAAGGAGACGTTTCGGTTTGTGGTGCCGTTAATGGCTCCGGCGACAATGGTGTAAGTTGCCGTCCAGGTGCCCGAAGAATTGGTGGCGGCTATGGCTGAACCGCCGCCAAACTGGCTGAAGTCAGCGGTGACGCTGGCCAAGGAATCCGTATTCCCATCTCCCCCGGTATTGGCCGCATTCCAGGTCGCGGTGACGGTGTCACCCACAATGAAAGCGCCTCCGGTGCCGCTGCCACCGCTGATGCTGATCTTGGCGTCGGTCATGACGGGCGCCACGTTATCCACGGTGGCGTTGGTGGTATCAGCAGTGGTGGTGGTGTTCCCTGCGTTGTCGGTGGCGGTGATGGAAATATTGCGATTGGTAGCGTCTATGCTCCCAGCCACGATGGTGTAAGTGGCCGTCCAGGTGCCGGAAGAATTGGTCGCCGCCACGGCAGTGCCACCGCCAAACTGGCTGAAATTTACGGTAACGGCAGAAATGGTGTCGCTGTTGTTGTCGCCACCGGCGGTGTTGTTCCAGGTGGCGGTAACGGTGTCGCCAATTTTGTAAGCGCCACCGGTGCCGGAGCCGCCGCTAATGCTGATGTTGCCATTGGTCACCGTGGGGGCCACGCTATCTACTGTGGCGTTGGTGGTGTCTGCAGTGGTGGTGGTATTGCCGGCGTTGTCGGTTGCGGTAAATGAAATATTCCGACTGGTGGCGTCTAGGCTCCCAGCCACGATGGTGTAAGTCGCTGTCCAGGTGCCGGAAGTGTTGGTCGCCGTTACGGCGGTGCCACCGCCAAACGCGCTGAAGTCTACGGTGGCGCTGGAGATCGTGTCGCTGTTGTTGTCACCGCTCGCAGTATTGTTCCAGGTGGCGGTAACGGTATCGCCAATTTTGAAAGCACCGCCGCTGCCGCTGGCGCCGCTGATGCTGATCTTGGCATCGGTCACCGTGGGCGCAATGTTGTCGACCGTGGCATTGGTGGAGTCTGCGGTAGTGGTGCTGCCACTGGCGGTTGTGGCCGTCACGGAGACGTTACGCGAGGTGGCGTCGATGGCTCCGGCTACGATGGTGTAGCTCGCCGTCCAGGTGCCGGAGACGTTGGTCGCCGCGACAGCGGAACTGCCGCCAAACTGGCTGAAGTCCATGGTCACGCCAGTAATGCCACTATTGTTGTCGCCGGTCGCTGCCGTGTTGTTCCATGTGGCGGTGACAGTGTCACCGATCTTGTAGGTACCGCCTGTACCGCTGGCGCCGCTGATGCTGATTTTTGCGTCGGTGACGGTGGGGCCAGGGGAGGAAATATTTGTCAGTTGAATGTCATCAAGCGACGCTGCCAGTGTTCCATCTGCCACCGTCAGAATGAAACTGTCTATACCCTGAAAATAGGCCGCGTTGGCATGTCCCGCGACATCCAGGCTTTGGCCTGATACGCCACTTACAAGCGAAAATGAAACGGTGCCTTTACTCGACGTTAAGGTGACTGTTTCAGTGGTGGTATTAAATTCACTCATTTTCAAGCTGGACAGATCAAAGCTGTTGCCGCTTGTGAGTTCAAATGTGATGGCAGTGATGTTTTGGTCTGTATCCAGGCCGTAGGATAGAGACTCACTCCCGTTGATGCTGAGGCCAGCAGTATAGGTGGCCCGCTGCCAGGCTTGAGTGTTGCCATTGATGACTACGATTTTAAGCGTTTCACCCCCGACCAGCTGCTCTACAGTCTTTGTGCCATAGCCTGTGACTCCCGATTCAAAGTCGAAGGTTGCGCTTGTCAGCAGTCCGCCAAAGCCGGTCGCTGAGATCGCGGACGTTTCGATGGCGCCCGTATTGATTTCAAGTGCCCAGTCGCCGCCCCGGTTCGCGGCCCCGGTGGCGTCATTGGAGGCTGCGACATCGGCCCCTGTGGCGGCGGAAAGGTTTGCAATCAGCCCTTGGCCTTTCTGGCTCGTTGCGACATTGCAACCGTAAATCAGTAAGTCACCATTAGATTTCAGCGCGTGACCGAGCTCGGCCAGTTCTGCTTTGGCTGTTTCGCTTTGCAGCAGCGTGTTGGTGATTGTGTCGGATCCAATGTAGATGGTTCCGTCGGCGCCGTGGCTCAGGATGTGTGCAGCATCAAATCCGGTATGTGTTTCAGCCCATTGGGCAATTTGCGCCAGACCGCTTTTTGATCCGTCAATTTCTACAATCTCGATGCCATTCTGGATGCCTGCTTCTAAAGCCTTGTAGTTAGCGACCGAGGTGTCTACAAAAGCGACTTCTTTTTTGCCATTGTTGAGGCTCGCGTCCGCCTGGCGAATGACCACTGGCGCCGAAACTTCAGGGATGAGTGCCGTTTGGGTGGCGTCTGGAAGGGCGTGGGCCGCATCAACGACCGCTGCGCCGTCAAACATGAAGCGTTGCTCCAAGGCCCGCATCTGCGCCACGGAGCGCAGGGGGCGCTGGTGGGCCTGCAGGGCGGCTGAGGGCTGTTCTTTGGATTCTGTGGGTTCGCCAAGGGCAGCAGAGGTGCGAGCCATTTCGCTCCAGACATTTTTGTAAAAAATTCTCATACGTTTCTTACTCATTGGGTTGGCGAACGACCGTAATGCCTTGCATTCCTTGCAAGCTGGGGGCTACTTCCATCTTGCGGGCTCAGGCTAAAACCGATGACGAGACGGGCAGAGTTCTGGTGGTGCGATGCTGCGCCCAAGCCTATGTCTATGCGTGACTTGGCGGGGAGGGCGCGGCATCTGGTGATGCTTGTTTAAGCACGGGAGCAATTACTTGCTCCCTCCTTCCGGCATTGCCATCTGAACCCGTCCGCTCATGCCTGCAATCAGTTCTGCAAACCGCCCGTCAATCACCGCACTGAGCTTGACTGATTGGCTGACCGGGTCAACTTTGGCCCCAATGCGCTGTACTTTGGCGGGGTAGCTCTTGCCGGTTTCGTCTATCCTGACCTGAAAGCCAGTACCCACCCGCACCCAGGCGAGCCATTTGCTGGGCACGATGAATTCCAGTTCCAGGGTGCTGTCGTCCAGAATTTCCAGTAGCGCTTGGCCCGGCTGAACGTATTGTTGCTCCCGTACTTTTTGTTCTGCAATTCGGCCCGCAAACGGTGCGGCGACGCTGCATTTACCCAGCATGGCCGCGTTGCCGGCCACTTCAGCCTGGGCTTTATGGACTTCAGCCTCGGAGGTTTCCAGCTCCACCCTGCCAATGGAGTTCAGTTCGGCGAGTCGGCGGTTGGCCTGCCAGGTTTTGTCGGCCGCGCTGAGGGCGGCTTTGGCCTTGTTGAGCTGGGCCTGTTGCAGGCTGCAGTCAAATTGGATCAGAACCTGGCCTTGCCGGAAGGCAGCACCTTCCGGCAGGGGGAGCCGGTTCACCTTGGCGCCGATTTCTGCAGCCAGGGTTGTGTAACGCTTGGGCAGTAACTGGGCGCGGATTTCCCGTTTGTCCAGGGCGGTGCTCGGTGCTGGATCGGTGGCCTGGCTCTGCCCGGCGAGCAGCCCCAAGGCCAGCAGAGCCCCGAGGCTGCGAGTGCTCAAAAACGCCATCATGAGCGGGGGCTCGCTTCTTCCTGGGGCAGGGTCGGCAGCTTGCCGGCTTCCCAAGTCTTGAGGGTGGTGCGTACAGCCTCGGTGAGGGCGTCGAGGGAGTTCGCTTCGCCTGACGGGCGCTGTAGGGGTTCGAGCCCCAGGGTGGCCTGGAGGCGTGAGGCAGCCATGTGGGCATTCGAGAGTGCCTGATAGCGCCGCAGCTTGGCCAGGATGGTGCTGGTTTGCTGGCTGACCTGATCCATCCGCGATTGCTTTTCTGCCTCGGCCTGATGCGCGATGTGGGTGTTGATGCGCTCTTCGACCTTGGCCAGTGCATCGGCTCGGGCGTATTGGCGTGCGGCATTGCCGTATTGCAGCAGGGCAATGTGCAGTTGGCTCAGTACCCCCATCTGAATGGCCAGGCGTTTTTGATCGGCCAGGTTTACACCGGCTTCTGCTGCGCGTTTCTGGGCAGGGGCAGACAGAATGCCGAGCAAGTTGAATGAAACCTGCAGACCGGTTTCGTTCCAGTTCTGATGGATCAGATAGCTGTCATCCGAGTGTTTGTAGCCATAGTTGAACGAAATGCCCGGGAAGAGCTTCAGCATGGCCCGACGGGTTTCCATCCGGGCGATACGGGTGTTGTACACCCCTTCGCGCAGGTCGGGGTTGCGCAGCAGGGCGTGTTCTTCGAGTTGCTCCACCGGGATTTGCAGCCAGTCGGTGGGGATGCCGGCCTTGGGTTCTTCGACCTGCACCAACTGGGATAGCGGGAGTTGGGTCAGGGTGGCCAGTTCGACCCGGGCGCTGGACAGATCCTGCTGAATGCTTTCGAGCAGGCGGATATTTTCGAGCAACTGGCGTTGGTAGCGCAGGGGCTCCAGCGGAGAGCGGATTTTTTCATCCTCAACCTTGCGGGCATCCTGCAGGGCGTTCTCGGCATCGCTGATGGTGGTTTTGATATCGGCCTGGAGTTGTTGCAGGGCCACGACCCGCCAGAAGGCGGTGCGCACATCCTGAATCAGGAGGTGAAGGGCCTTGCGTTGCCGTTCTTCGGCGATCAGAGCCCGGTCGGCGTTTTGCTGGGCGGCAAAGTAGCTCTGGCCAAAGTCCAGCAGGCTCCACGAGAAGGTCAGATCGGTGCTGAGGGCGGAGCGATCCGAGGAAATGTAAGGGTGCGCGAGGGACGGCGCGCCCGTGACCGAGTCCTTGCTGCGCGTAATCAGATCATTGTTGCGCTCCCGGTAGCCAGCACCGGCCACCAGCTTGGGCAGGAGGTCGTATTTGCTGGCGTCCAGGGTGCCTACGGCCAGGGCCCGTTCCATTTCGCGGGTGCGTCGCTCGGCGTTGTAGCTGATCGCTCGCGCGATGGCCTCTTCCAAGCTCAGGGCGTGGCTCAGGGGCTGGACGTTCTGACTCAGGCTCAGGCGGTCGGCTTGGACGGTTTCGCTGATTTCAGCACGGGTCAGGGGGGTCGGCTCCAAGCTTGCGCAGCCCACGAGCAGCATCAGGGCGGCCGCTACAGGCAGAGCACGCTTGGGCAGGGAATGAGCAGAGCGATAGGGTTTGATCTTCATGTCATGCCGTATGGAGTGTTGGGCCGCAGGAGTGAGTGATCATCGACCCCGGAGCGGGCAGGGCGCAGATGTCTTGGTCATCAATATGGATGACCTTGGCTCAGAGCGGAAGTATGAAAATACATTGTTGGTCGAATGTTTTCATATAGTCTCGTAGGCGTATGGAAATGTGCTGATATATGGATTAAAGGGGGTGGTGGCTGGGCTGCGTGGCGTTCATTCACGCGACGCGCTTGACTCACCTTTTACGGTACACCGGCTGCAAAGTTGAGCTGTCACCCGTATGTCCCCCGTGTTTTTTCATGATCGGAGATGTTCCGTGGGGGCAACATCCCCTAGGGCATTCTGCTCAGGCTGCGCGCGGCAGGGGCCAGTCTGCCCCGTGGCGAGGGCGGGTGCCGTTCAGCAGGTCGGCATGCTCCTGGAGAAAGCTGCGACCCGTCTGGTATCCAATCTCGAACAGCCGTGTCAGGTTGCTTTCCGACCAGTCAAACACCTGGGGCAGCCAGTCGGCTGGCACATGCCGGTAAAAATCCAGGCTCAACACGGTCTTGCCTTGCTCGGCCATCTGGCGTTTGTAGTGCTGGGTGTCCGAATGGGAGATCCGGATCAATGGAGTGATGATGGATTTCACCCAGGCGTCGTACAGGTCCCGGGGTTTCTGGAGCAGGCGGAAATCGCCCAGGATGTCGGCGATGATGACCACATCCAGCGCCTCTTCCACCTCGGGCTGGCGCAGGGCGGCAAAGTTGAGGGGCTCCAGGGATGCACCCTCGATGTACCACTCCCCATCCAGTTCGTAGGGCGGGTAGATGAAGGGAAAGGAAAACGCTGCCCGGATGCGGTCCGGGCTCAGCTCCGCCTTGTTCCAGATGTGCATGCTGGAGCGGTCCAGATTGAAGGCGTTGAAGTAAAACTCTCCGGGCAGCTGGCGTCCCTGCTCGAAATCCACGTAATCCTCCACAAAGGGCAGGTGGGCGCACAGGCCCAGGCTTTTCTTGCTCAGATTGCTGGGGCACAGGGAGGCGAGGGTCAGATTGCACAGATCATGGAACAGCCCGCCCTGGGGGAAAACCTGGCGATAGATCTGCATCATCGGGTGATCTTCCAGGGCCTGCCGGAAGCGGTGGGCCTGATCCCCGGGTTTCATGAACACCTTGTGATTGACCGGAAACAGCTTGTAGAGCTCGTCGGCAATGCCCACCCGGGCCCAGCGGGTCAGGGCTTCCACCGGGTCGCCCCCCTGGGGACAGCGGTAGAGCAGCCCCATCAGCGCACCGGCGCCCGAGGTGGCCATGATATCGAAGTGGGTTTTAGCCTCGGCAAAGGCCACCAAAGCGCCAGCAATCAGGGTGGAGTTGGGGGCGCCGCCGCCCAGGGCGATGCCGATACGGGGATGCGTGGAACGATGCATGGAGAATCCTTGAGCAGCCAGCGCGGGTGGTGTGGCCTGTGAGCAGGAGGGGCTGCTGGGGGGAGGCCCGGGCCACAAGGCTGGCTGAATAAAATATGCAGTTTGTTAGGTTGTGTTGTTATGTGTGAATAATTGCAATGCATCGAAGTGGCGTCAATAGGGTTTTTGCTGCAATGCACAATCATTTGATTACAAGGGCTTACCTTGAGATTTTGTGTTTTTTGACATCTTTATTGTGCATATGCAAAGCAAGGGTGTATGTCCTGTTTGATACATTGTTTGACATTGATGTCATTTGCATTATTTTGGCCTTGAAAGCCTTGCAGATCGGCGTTACGAAGATGATTTGGCCGCTTTATGGCAAGGGAATGCTTGAGGCGCTGCAAAAAAAATGGCGCCCGAAGGCGCCATGAACACTTCCGAAGGAGGGGGAAGTGGGGCGGTGCCCAGAAGGGCACCACGAGGGGGTAACAGGGTAGGAGGGGAGGGCCGTGCCTCAGAACAGCTCGGCTTCCAGGGCCAGGATCGAATCGGCTCCGTTCACAATCGCGTCCCGGTAGGTGTTGGCCTCGGGCAGTACGTGCTGGGCAAAGTAGGTGGCGGTGACGATCTTGGCGGTGTAATAGCCGTCGTCCTGCTGGGCTTGGGCGGTGACGGCGGCCTGGGCGGCCCGGGCCATGAGCCAGCCGGCCACCACCGTGCCGGTGAGCTTGAGGAAGGGCACCGAGCCGGCAAAGGCGGCCTGGGGCTGGCGCTCAAAGTTGTTGATCACCCATTCGGTGGCTTCGTCCAGGGCGGCAATCCCGCTCCCCAGACAGTCGGCCAGCTCGGCCAGCACCGGGGTGCCCGAGTGGCGTAGCAGCGATGCGGTTTCGGCCATGTCGGCGAGCAGCTGGCGCATGCTCCTGCCGCCTTCCTTGGCGGTCTTGCGCCCGATCAGGTCATTAGCCTGAATGGCGGTGGTGCCTTCGTAGATGGTGGTGATGCGGGCGTCGCGCATGTGCTGGGCGGCGCCGGTTTCCTCGATGAAGCCCATGCCGCCGTGCACCTGCACCCCGTTCCAGGTGACGCCCTGGGCGGTTTCGGTACACCAGCCCTTCACCACCGGGGTCAGCAGCTCCAGGCGGCGCTGGTTGTAGAGGCGTGCATCGGCCTCCGGGTGGCGCTTGGCCCTGTCCATGCAGCCGGCCACGTAGTAGGCCAGGGCGCGGCTCGCTTCGGTGCGGGACTTCATGTCCATCAGCATGCGGCGCACATCCGGGTGGTGCAGGATGGGCTGGGGCGTGCCCGCGCTGTCGCCCACGATGCGACCCTGTACCCGCTCCCGGGCGTAGGCGAGGGCGTGCTGGTAGGCCCGCTCGGCAATCGCCACGCCTTCCAGGCCCACGTTCAGGCGGGCGTGGTTCATCATCGTGAACATGTATTCCAGGCCCCGGTGGGGCTCGCCTACCAGATAGCCGGTGGCCCCGCCCCGGTCGCCGAACGACATCACGGCGGTGGCGCTGGCGTGGATGCCCATCTTGTGTTCGATGGAAGCGCACACCAAGTCATTCCGGGCACCCAGGGAACCATCGGCATTCACCAGGTACTTGGGCGCCACGAACAAGGAAATACCCTTCACCCCCGGGGGCGCGTCAGGCAACCGGGCCAGCACCAGATGGACGATGTTCTCGGCCATGTCGTGCTCACCCCAGGTGATGAAAATCTTGGTGCCGGTAATGGCGTAGCTGCCGTCGCCCCGGGGTTCTGCGCGGGTGCGCACGGCGGCCAGATCGGAGCCGGCCTGGGGTTCGGTCAGGTTCATGGTGCCCGTCCATTTGCCGGACACCATGGCGGGAAGATAGGTCTGCTTGAGGGCATCGGAGCCGTGGTGGGCAATCGCCTCCACCGCGCCCAGGGTCAGCATCTGGCACAGGGAAAACGACATGTTGGCCGA
>JAJTBM010000081.1 GCA_021286885.1 Rhodocyclales bacterium | reverse complement strand
ACCATCTGATTCCGATTCAGGATCTGCGCCCAGTCCCCGACTTCCCCGACCGGCAGGTAGGGCATGCCCGCCTGCCCGGCAGCGACCTCCCCCAACCCATCCTGTTGCTGGCCCGGGGGGACGAATGGATCGCCCGGCTTGCCACCTGCCCCCACCAGGGCCACCGGCTGGATCGCTGCCCCGAAGATCACGCCGGCCGCCTGATCTGCACCGCCCACGGGCTCCATGTGGAAACCGAAGCAGCGCCCCAGTGCTATCCGGTCGAACTGCGCAAGGGGCTGTTTTACCTGGGCCTGCCAAGCACCCGCGAAGCCTGCCAGGAACAGCAGGCCCAGGAGCAACTGCGCGCCGAGCTCGAAAACCTGCGCCTGGCCAAAGAAGCCCAGGAAGCCCAGATCAGCAACATCGCCCGGATGATGGACAGCATGGTGAACGAGGCCGTCACCCGCACCCGGGAACTGGAAATCCGGAATGCAGAACAGCAGCGCCTGGGCAGCTTCATCACCAATGTCACCAACACCATGGATAACCTGCTCCTGGTGCTGGACCGGCGCGGACTGATCCGCCAGGCCAATGCCGCTGTGCGCCGCCACCTGGGCTTCGATCCAAGCGCCCTGCTGGATCTGAGCCCGGACACCCTGATCGCCGATGATGCCTTGCCGGAACTCATCGCCCTCGCCCCCCACCTGCCCCCCGGACAGGTGCTGTTTCGTACCATCCTGCTCCAGGGGCAACTGGATCTGGAAACCCGGCTGCGCAGCGATCTGGCCGGCAGCGCCGCCCGTCCCTTCGTGCTGCGCGCCAGCATTTTGTACGATCAATACGGCAAGCTCGACGGGGTGGTGATCGTGGGCACCGACATCAGCGCCCTGCGCGCCCGGGAACAGGCCCTCAGGGAAAGCGAGCAACGCTTTCGGGACTACTCGGCGGTCGCCTCCGACTGGTTTTGGGAAACCGACGCCGACATGCGCTTCACCGCCTACGCCGGCCCCCGCCAAAACGGCATGGAAATGCTCGACATCGTCCAGGGGCGCCGCCGTGAAGAATTTGCCGACCCCTCAGACTTGGCCGACACCGACAAATGGGCCCGCTTCCACGCCCTCATCGCCCGCCACGAAGAGTTTCGCGACTTTGAATACCGGGCCCGCCCCGCCAAAACCCAGCTCACCTGGCTCAGTATTTCGGGGCGACCCGTGTTTGCCGAAGACGGGCACTTTCTGGGCTATCGGGGCACCAGCAAAGACATTTCCGCCCGCAAGCGCATCGATGCCGAACTGCGCGAACACCGGGACAACCTCTCACGTCTGGTGGCCGAGCAAACCGCCGACCTGCTCCAGGCCAAGGAAAGCGCCGAGCGGGCGAACCAGCTCAAGAGCGAATTCCTGACCAATATGTCCCATGAATTCCGCACCCCGCTGCACGGCATCCTGTCCTACGCTCGGCTGGCCGAATCACGCCTGGGCAAAGTCTCCCCCGAAAAACTGGCGGATTACCTGGAGCGCATCCGCCAGAGCGGCGAGCGCCTCACCAGCCTGGTCAACGATCTGCTGGACCTGGCCAAGCTGGAAGCCGGACAACAACACTTCAACTGCCACGGAGCCAATCTGCGGGTGGTGGTCGAACGGGTCTGCGCCGATCTGCACGCCCTGAGCAGCAGCCGCAAACTCCAGATTTGCCACGAGGTTCAGACCCTCTGCACCGTGGCCTGGCTGGACCCCCAGCAGATCATCCATGCGGTTCAGAACCTCCTGTCCAACGCCATCAAGTTTTCTCCAGAAGGGGGCACGATCACCCTCACCTACGCCGATGGCCAGGTGGATGGGCAAGACGCCCTGCTCTTTCGGGTACGGGATCAAGGCGTGGGCATTCCCCCAGGGGAAGAAGACAAAATCTTCGACAAATTCATCCAGAGCAGCGCCACCAAGACCGGCGCGGGGGGCACCGGCCTCGGGCTGGCCATTACCCGGGAGGTGATGAAGGGCCACCAAGGGCGCGCCCAAGTGCGCAATCACCCGGAGGGCGGCGCCGAATTCGAACTGGCCATTCCACGCCACGCCCCCGCCAACGCAGACACGGAGCCCCCTCCGGCCCCTCACTCGGGCACGTAAACCAGGCTCCCATCCGGCAGCCGCCAGGCTACCCCGGCGCGCACCCCACCGCTGGCCGGGCGCTGCGCGCCATCGCCCTTGAAGTGCTGGATCTTTTGGCCGTCCTTGATGATGACCTCCATCTCCGGGCTGCCCGGATTACGGATCACCGTCACCCGCTCATCGGCCAGCGGGTTCACGGCATTGAGCGGATTGCGGGCTACCACCAGCAGCAGGGCGGCCACCAGCACCAGAAACACGTCGATCAGATTCACCAGCGACAAGAGCGGATCATCCGCCTCCGACTCATCCATCAAACGCAGACGGGGGGCGCTCATGGGGCACGCTCCCGGGCCGGATCGCCCTGGGCCAGATCACCTTTTTCCACCATCAGCAGCTCCTCGGCATACCAGCGCCGCCGCACATGGGCCACCACATAAGTGATGGCCGAAGCCAGCAGGGCCAGGATCACCGCCGAAAAGGCCAGGGCCAGATCCCGCCCCATGGCGTCCAGATCGCCCGCTCCCAGCGCCCGCAAGGCCGGGCCCAGGGGAATCATGGTGGCCACCAGCCCCAGCATGGGGGCCACCCGGGTCACGATCCGGGGCAGTTCCAGCCGGGCCAGGGCGCGGGCTTCCAGCTCGGCCACCAGCAAATCCGGCCCCGCCTGCCGGGCGGCCACCAGCTCAAACCCTGCCACCGCCCCCCGCCCCCGCTGGCCCCACTGCCAGAGCAAGGCCCCCAGGGCGAAGAAGGCATAGCCAAAAGCCACCCCAATGGCCACCAGCACAGGGGCCAGAAACAACTGGCCCGCCGCATACATCCACACATCCAGGGTTTCAGACATGGGCGGCGCCTCCTGCCACAACGCGCCCGCCACCGGGCCGCCCGGTGGCCGCCTGATGCCAGCTCCCCAGCCCCATCAGGAGCAACAACAGCCCAGCCACCACCCCAGCCCGCCCATCATCCGCCGGCTGCGCGGGCGTGGTCACCGCCTGCAAATGGGGCCCCACCGGGGCGGGCGACACCCTAGACGCCTGCCCAAGTGCCGCCGATGGCGGTGGCGCCAAGGCCTCGGCTCGTTGCGCCGGCACCGGTACCTGACTGAGGGTGCGTGCAAGCACTGGCGCCCCTGCCCCCCGGGGCGCCGCAGGCCCGGCTTCCCGCAGTTCGGCGGGCAAAGGCAGCGGCACGCCCACCTCGGGGCCCGGGCCTGCTTTGACCTGAGTTTGAGCCTGAGGCGGCGCGACGCCCACCCCCCGGGCCTGGCCGTCCCGGTCGCCCACGTGGTAGCCCGTGGCCAGGAACTCCAGGGCATCCGGGTTACCCTCGGCGGCGGCAGCCTCAAACCACTTGCGCGCCTCCGCCTCGTTACGCTCCACGCCCTTGCCCTCATGCAGGGCGCTGGCGTAATGGAGCTTGCCCAGGGTCGCGTAGGGCGAATCCCCCGCCTGGGCCGCCCGGCGCATCAACTCGGCCGCCGCCTGCAAATCCCGGGGCGTACCGGCACCATCCTGGAGCATCAAGGCCTTCCAGATCATCGCCCCCACATAGCCCGCCGCAATGCAGCGGTCAAAGATGCGCAGGGCGGTTTCGTGGTCCCCGCACTTCTCGAACAGATAGCCCTTGCTGCACACCATCATGCTCGCCGGCTGCTCGGCCAGGGCCTCCAGGGTCTGATCGCCGACCACATGGGCCAGATCGCTCGGGTCGCCCGTTTGGAGCACCGGGCCACCGCAGAACTGGTTACTGGCCGCCAGACTGGAGCCGGTCACCAAACCCAAGGCCAGGCATACCGCCCGGACGGCAGTAGATATCAACGTGGATGGCGACGTGGATAGCGACATGGAGAGCGAAGTGGATACAGATACGGGCATAAAGCGGGGGATCGGCATTAAAGGCGCATGGCGCATGGTGTCTCCTTCGCCCCAAACGGGGCCTGAAGCCACTCTAACCAGCCCGAGCCCGGCAGGCCTCGGCAGCCTGCCCTGGGATGCACAGGCAATTTGCCCGACGGACATTCCTGGCGCCACCGGGCGAATTCCCCGGCCCGATTCAGGCAAGCTGACCTGCGCCCGCAGGGCTGCCCCGGGTTCTACTGGGCCTCCCATCCACGGCCCGCCAGACGGGCCACCTGAACCGAGGAGTCTCCCCATGAACGCACCCCACGCCCGCCCCCAGTGCTTTGACGAACGCTGCATTCCCTGGCAACCCTTGGGCGACTTTCCCCATTTTCAGTTCCACATCCTGCAGGTGGACATGGAACAACGCATTGCCGACGTGCTGTTCCGCTTTGCGGCAGGGCAACAGATCGTGCTGCACCGGCACAAGGCCCTCAACCACACCTTCGTGGTGGCGGGAGAACACCTGATTTACGAGACCGATGGCACGCTCCGGGAAGCCCGCCCCGCCGGCACCTACACCATCACCCCGGGGCATGAGACGCCCCACCGGGAAGGGGGCGGGCAGACAGATGCGATTGTGCTGTTCAGCATGCGCCCGGCCCCGGGAGAAATCCTCTACGAAATCCTGGACGATCAGCAGCAGGTCATCGCCGAACTGGGCCTGGAAACCCTGCACGGCCTCTTCCTCGCCCAGGGCCAGCCCGCTGCCTGAGGCTCTGGGTTCTGGGCCCTCAGATCAAGCCCATCCTGAGGGCAAGCCGGGTCAGCTCGATATCGCTCTTGACCCCCAGCTTGCCCTTGATCTGGTAGTGGCAGTTTTGCACCGTCTTGGCGGAAATCGAGAGGCGGGCGCCGATTTCCTCGGGGCCCAGCCCGTCCAGCAGCAGGCGCAGGATCTCGAACTCCCGGGGCGCCAGCTCGGCCAGGGGCTCCCGGGGGCGGTCGATCAGGGCCAGGGCCAGATCCGGCGCGATGTCGGGGCTGATGACCTGGCTGCGGGCGGCCACCTGGTACACCGCCTTGACCAGCACATCCGGCGGGCTGCTCTTGGTCACATAACCCAGGGCCCCGGCACGCAGAGCCTGGGTGGCGAACAAGGGCTCCCGGTGCATGGTGAACACCAGGATGCGGGCCCGGGCGTCCCGCTGGAGCAGGCGCCGGATCAGCTCCACCCCGCCCATGTCGGGCAGCGACAAATCCAGCACCAGCACATCCGGCGCCAGGGTGCGGAACTGGTCCAGGGCTTCCCGGGCGCTGCCCGCCTCCCCCACAATGGCCAGATCGGGCCGGGTTTCCAGGAGGCGGCGATAGCCTTCGCGCACCACCGCGTGGTCATCCACCAGCAACAGGCGGGTTCGTTCAAGCATGGTCAGACTCCCTGGCAGCGCCATGGTGGGGAACACAATCGGAGGCCGCATCGGCGCCCCCTTCCGGTAGGTGCAGATCCTTCAGCACCAGGGCTTCGGGCGGAAAATCCGCCACTACCCGCATGCCCTGGGGGTGCAGGGGTTCCAGCGCAAATCGCCCGCCCAGGGCCTCCACCCGCTCCCGCATCCCGAGCACTCCAAGGCCGCTGCCCGGGCTGGGGCCGGGGCGGCCTTCCCCGTCGTTTTCCACCCACAAGCGGCAGCCGGCCAGATCGCGCACCAGCACTACCACCACCTGCCCCGGTGCCCCGTGGCGCAGGGCATTGGTGAGGCTTTCCTGGACGATGCGGTAAAGGCTGACGGTCAGCCCATCGGATAAATCATCCACCCGCCCTTCCACCTGGAGCCGGAAAGCACATTCGGGCATGCGCCGCTGCCAGCCCGCCACCATCTGCTCCAGGGCCGCGTGCAGGCCGAATTCCTCCAGCCCCACCGGGCGCAACTGGTGCAGGATGCCCTGCAGGCTCTCCATCATGTGGGCCGTCACCCCGGCCACCGCCCGGGCGGCGGGCAAGAGGGCCGGGTCGTGGATCTCGGCCCGGGCTGTGATGTAGGCCGCCTCCGCCCCCACCGAGGCGAGGCACTGGCCAAACTCGTCGTGCAGCTCCCGGGCCAGCCGGCGGCGCTCCTCCTCCCGCACCGCCAAGAGGCGCAGGGCCAATTGGCGCTGGGCCTGCTGGTTTTTCTGGAGCTGCGCGGCCATGTGGTCAAAGCCGGCTGCAATGCGGCGCAGTTCGATCAGGCGCGGGCGGGGCATGCGGGCGCCCAGATCCCCCGCCTCCATGCGCCCCAGCACCGCCAGAATCTGGTCGGCCGGGCGCAGGGCGCGGCGCACCGGGCGGTAAATCAGCAGATTGAGCAGCAAAATGCCCACGCTCATGCCAATGACGGTACGGATCTGGGCCCACACGCCCTGGGCCTCGCTATCCAGGTCGGGGCGCAGCACGACTTCGCCCACCTTGACCCCAGGATAGGCGCCTATCACCCCCTTGTACTGGACATCCGGCCCCACCAGCAGCCCGAGCAGCGCCCGCAGCGGTGCCGGGGCATAGGCTTCGTCGTGAAAGCAACGGGAAACCACCGGGCGGTTGTAGATATCCTCCACTTCCACGCAGATCCCCAGGAAGGGGCCGATGCCGGCCAGGGACTCCAGATCCAGGTTCACCAGCCCGTCCAGGCTACGCCGGAAGGCATCCCGACCGCTGTTCACCTCGCTGTTGATGAGCCGCTCCACCGTGCTGCCAGTGCGCGCCATGTGGCTCAGCATGCGGTTGCGCGCCTGGTAGAGCAGCATCAGGCTGGCCACCAGGCCAATGCCCAGCGCAAACAGGCTGATCCGGATCAGCAGGTGACGTTTCAGGTCCACCGCCGCCGGCGGGGGGGTGGCATCGGTCTTGCGAGCAGCGCTCTCCATCGCCTCGCCCTCTCCCTTGCTATACCATAGATACCATACTAAAAAAGTCGGAAATTCTGCGCCCCAGGCCTGCGCTAGCACGGGCCCGATACAGGCGCGCAGCTTACTCCAAGCCCGGCGGGCAATTTGCCCGAACCGGCCCAACCCGGACCGAGAGCCCCATGAACCCCCTGGATACCCTGGACACCCTGCCCTTTGACAACGGCTTTGCCCGCCTGCCCGAGGCCTTCTACACCCGCCTGCCCCCCGAAGGCCTGCCCGAGCCCCATCTGGTGGCGGCCAGCCCCGCCGCCGCCGCGCTGATCGGGCTCAACCCGGCCCAGTTCGCGCACCCGGACTTTGCCCCCAGCTTTGCCGGCAACCGGCTGCTACCGGGAAGCGAGCCCCTGGCCGCCGTGTATTCCGGCCACCAATTTGGGATGTGGGCCGGGCAGCTGGGGGATGGGCGCGCCCATCTGCTGGGCGAGGTACGCGGCTGGGAAATCCAGCTCAAGGGCGCAGGCCAGACCCCCTATTCGCGCTTTGCCGACGGGCGGGCGGTGCTGCGCTCCAGCATCCGGGAGTTTTTGTGTTCCGAAGCCATGGCCGCCCTGGGCGTTCCCACTACCCGGGCCCTGGCGATTGTGGGCTCCAGCGCCCCGGTACGGCGGGAACGGGTGGAGACCGCCGCCGTGGTCACCCGCCTCGCGCCCAGCTTCATCCGCTTCGGCTCGTTTGAACACTGGCTCGGCAAGGGCGACCTGGAGCGCCTGCGCCAGTTGGCGGATTACGTGATCGAACGCTATTACCCGGATTGCCGGGCCAGCGATGCCCCCTACGCAGCCCTGCTCGAAGCGGTGGCCCAGCGCACCGGCGAGCTGGTGGCCCACTGGCAGGCGGTGGGTTTCATGCATGGGGTGCTCAACACCGACAACATGTCCATCCTGGGCCTGACCCTGGATTACGGCCCCTACGGCTTCATGGATGCGTTTGATCCGGGCCACATCTGCAACCACTCCGACGACCTGGGGCGCTACAGCTACCAGGCCCAGCCCCAGATCGGCCACTGGAATGTATACGCGCTGACCCGCGCCCTGGCACCCCTGATCCGGGATGCCGCCCGCAGCCGGGCCGCCCTGGACAGCTACACCCCGGCCTTCGAAGCGCGCTTCATGGCCCTGCTGCGCGCCAAACTGGGCCTCGCCGAAGCGCGGGAAGAAGATGTGGATCTGGTGGGCGAAACCTATGCCCTGCTGGAACAGCAGAAGGCCGACTACACCCGCTTCTTCCGCGCCCTGGGCAGCCTACCCGCCCACACCGATGATCCGGCCACCAGCGACGCGCCCCTGCTGGATGAACTCCCCGACCGGGACGCAGGCGCCCGCTGGATTGCCCACTGGCGCGCCCGGGTCGCCGCCGAAGGCCGGCCCGATGCCGAACGCCAGGCCGCCATGAACCGGGCCAACCCCTGCTATGTGCTACGCAACTGGATGGCCGAAGGCGCCATTCGGGCCGCCGAAGGGGGCGATTTCAGCGAGGTGCACCGGCTACTGGACTGCCTCTCCGACCCCTACACCGCTCGGCCCCCCTACGCCGCCTACGCCGCCCTGCCCCCCGACTGGGCGCGCCACATTGCGGTGAGTTGCTCCAGCTGACCCCGCCTCAAGCCAGCAGCCCCCCGTGGCTGCCGGCTACTGCGCCGCCCAGCACCACCAGGCTCACCAGCAGCAAAACCCGGTGCAGGCGCTGCACCCGGGCCAGGGTGGCCGCTGGATGGGCGTGGGCCAGGGCCGCCAAGCGGGTGCGCAGCACGAAGGGTTCGAGCACGTAGAGCATTAGCGCAAACACGCTCCACACCCCCACCATCCCGTACATCCACCACTGGGCCAGGGGGCCGGAAAAGCGCCAGGCGGCGCCGGTGACATGCAGCAGCCACAGCCCCGACAGCCCGGCCAGAGCCACACTCCAGCGGGCCAGGGGCGCAAAGCGGTGCTCCAGGCGTTCAAACAGCGCCAGGGCACGGCTGGGCTCGGGCTCTTCGGCACAGGCGGGCAGGAGCACCAGGGTCACAAAGGCCACCCCGCCAATCCAGATCACCACCCCCAGCACATGCAGCGCCCGGGCCAGGGCCAGTCCGTTGATTCCGTCCATGCTCAGATCCTCCCCACGGGGCCCCGGCGATGGCCAGGCACAAAAAACCCCGGTCGCCATACTGGCCCACCGGGGTCGGGATTGCCTTGATCCGGGCCAAAGGGGCGCGGGTCAGATCACCTCAAGCAGCTTGGTACGCAGCTGTTCCGCCTCCCGGCGTCCGTCCTGGGAGCTGACGATCACGTAGAACCATTCGTCGAACAGGGTACGCAGCTCGCTCTGGGACATGGCGGTTTCGATGCGCCGCTGGAGCGAGGTGGTGCCCACCGTGCCCACAAAGGTCTTGAGGGTGTTGAGCATGAAATTGCGCGCCATCTGCTGACGGGTGGGATCGGGCGCGTGGTCTTTGAAGGCCGTCACCGAGGGCAGGGGCTGGTCCGGGGCCAGCAGCTCGCCCTTGGGGCCCACCACCGAAGCCATCTCGATGAATCCATCTTCTTCGAGCATGCCCAGGGTGCAGCAGATCATCGGACTGCACCACGGTGCGCAATTCTTCGACCGTGCGCTTGCCGTCGATGAAGATCAGCACCCGGCGGACGCGGGGCCCCAGCCCAGCGTGGCGATGTTCGATTTCGTCGATGCCCTTGCGGGTCTTTGCAAATACAACTTCCATAGGGTTCTCGCCTCCTCCTGACGCTTCAGGTACGCCGCCGTTGTTTTTGTATGACATGCAATATATGCAGCCCGGGCATTGTACGCTCGGTTTTAAACGGTTGACCTGCTATATGGGAACACTCTCTCCGCTGGTACAAAAAAGCCAGGCGGCCCCACCGGATCACCTGGCGTAATCAA
>JAJTBM010000080.1 GCA_021286885.1 Rhodocyclales bacterium | reverse complement strand
GGCTTCGGGTACGGGGTCGGCGTTCTTGTTGCCCAGGTCTTCCATGCGCAGGCGGAAGGTTTCGCGGGCAGACCAGACGGCGGTGGCCGAGACAGCGGTGATGGCCAGGGTGATGCTGCCGATGATCACCGGGATGTTATCGGCGCCCGGAGGAGCCACAGTGGCGAACAGGGCCGGCAGCATGGCGGTGAACATGGTGCCCAGGTTCTGGGAAATGGCCATGGAGGACACGCGGGTGCGGGTCGGGAACAGTTCCGGGTAGAAGCTGGGGAACACGGCGTTGTAGCCCTGATACACCACGCCCCACATGAGCAGGGACATGACCACGGCCAGGCCCACCTGATGCACGCTGATCGCGTAGAGGTAGCCAAACGACAGCAGGCCGGCCAGCAGGGCGCCCACGATCATCGGCGGGCGGCGGCCAATCCGGTCGGACAGGTTGCCCACCATCGGAATCACCAGCACGGCCAGGCAGTTGCCCAGCACCGGAATCCACAGGTACACATCCTTGTTGAAGCCGATGCCGTAACCGGGCTGAACAGCGTAGGCGGCGCCAAACACGGTGGTGACCACCGGAATCACGTTCATCAGGGAGGCGCAGATCACGCGCAGCATGTTGGGCCAGCTTTCCCGCACGGCTTCCACGATGGGGGCCTTGGGGGTTTCGCCCCCCTTGGTTTCCTGGGCGAAGGCGGGGGTTTCTTCCACTTCGCGGCGGATGATGAAGCCGGCAACGATCACCACAAAGCTCAGCAGGAAGGGAATGCGCCAGCCCCAGCTATTGAAGTCGTCCGTCGGCATGAAGGCCGCCAGGGGCAGGAACACCGCTGCCGCCAGGATTTGCCCGGCCTGCACCCCTTGCAGGGTGAAGCTGGCATAAAAGCCGCGTCGGCCCAGGGGCGCGTGTTCCAGGATCATGGAGCTGGCGCCGGAGATTTCACCGGCCACCGCAAAGCCTTGCATCAGGCGCAGCACCACCAGCAGGGCCGGGGCGAGCAGGCCGACCTGGTCGTAGGTGGGCAGCAGGCCCACGCACATGGTGGAGATCCCCATCAGGAACATACAGACCAGCAGCACCTGTTTGCGCCCGTGGGTGTCGCCCCAGTGGCCGAGGAAGAAGGCACCGATGGGACGGGCCACGTAGCCCACGCCGTAGGTGGCGAGGGAGGCCACAATGGCGATCTGGGGGTCGCCCTTGGGGAAGAAGATCTGGGGAAAGATCAGTGACGCCGCCGTGGCGTAGATGAAAAAGTCGTAATACTCCAGCACGGAACCGATCCAGCCACTGGCGGTGGCTTTCTTGGTCTGTTCCGTGCCGTGGTGCTTGGCTTCGGTCGGACTACGCATGGTTTGTCTCCACTATTTTTTGTGTTGAATTGTGCATTACCGGTGCGCTGGAACAAGGACAGCAAAAGGGCGGTAAATGCGGGTCAGGTCGTATGCATACGTACTGCTTCTTCAGGGGGCAACGTGTCCCGGGGTGCGTTTTGCGCATCCCGTTCAAGGGTTTAGATAAGGCTTGGAACTGTGGCGGAGGGCGTTGTGGGCCAGCCGGCGGGTCGCCTTCAGAGTCGGTGCAGATTAACGACTGTTATTGGTGCGGTGAGGCCAGGGAGTGCGGCAGTTGCGCGACATTCGCCGTTTGTGTTCGATTATCGCGCACAATACCCGGCGCTCCAAAATGGCCCTTGAGCCCCATCCTGGCCTTGCGTTGGGCTTTCATGCTACCGCCAGCGGGCTGAGGCAGGCCTGGCTGCGTTCCAGGGCCAAGCGTGCCCAGCGCGTTTGCCCTTCCAGCGGGATGCGCGCCAGGTTGGGAATCTCCACACTCACCGGCAGCGTATCGGGCAGGCAGGCAAACATCCCCGCCAGATCAATCCCGCCTTCGCCCGGCAACAGGCGTTCGCTGCGGGCGGTGTGGATCATCTCTTCGGTGCTGAACGGGGCCGCGCCCGGGCCGCGTACCGGCGCATCGCTGATCTGGGCGTAGTGCAGCAGCTCGCGGGGCAGGGCGCGCAGGTCTTCGGGCCGGGTGGTGGAGCGGGCCGCGTGCAGCGCGTCCACCAACAGGCCGCAGCCGGCGAGGGTGCCGGCCCGGCGCACCACATCCAGGGCGTCCCGGGCGTCGCGCACCGCCGTCCAGGGCATGAACTCCAGATCGGCGCTCAGCCCGTAGCCGTGGGCGGCCTCGCACAGGCGGGCGTAGTGGGCGGCGAGACGTTCCCGGTCGGGGTCGTCGCCGGCCACCAGCACCGCCCGGGCGCCCAGCTCGGCCCCCACCTCCAGCAGCGGCAGGCAGTCGTCCAGCCGGAAGCCGGCGCCAATGCGCAGGATTTCCAGGTCGAACACCCCCACCCCGGTTTCGGCCATGGCCGCCCGGGTGGCACGCAGCACGTCGGGCAGGCCGATCAGGTGCTGCTGGGGGGCGCCGGCCTGGTTGGGCACCAGGCGCAGGCCCACGAACTGGTAGCCGGTGTCGGCGGCGAGCCGGATCGCCTCGGGCGGGGTCAGCGCCGGGGCGGTCAGAAAGGCCAGGGAGTAGGGGCGGGCCATGGCGTGCCTCACTTCAGCGGAGAGATGGCGGTGGGCAGGGCGATGGTGGACACCATGTCGGTCGTCAGGTGAGCCGGGCCGCCCTTGGGGGGCCAGATGCCCTGGGCCACCGCATCGGCGCGGGCCTGGCTGCGGGCGTTGAGGCTGGGGTAGGCCCAGATGTTCACGAAGCGGGACGGGCCTTCCAGCGCCACCATGGCCACCACGCAGGGGGAGAGGCGCTCGCGCTCGGGCACCGCCTGTTCCCACAGATCAATGGTGGGCTGCACGCCGCCCGGCTTGATGCCGTAGCAGCGGATTTCATACACCGGGCCTTCAATGCCGGATTCGGCAGAGGGGCGCACCGGCTTCATCCAGCCAAAGCCCTTGTAGGCGTGCTGTTCCAGGTCCAGATACACATCGCCGCAGCCAAACGGGCTGGCCGACAGGCGGGTGCGTTCGCGCTCGGCCTCCAGGCTGACCAGGTCGGCAAAGCCGCGCAGCACGATCATCTGGTTGAGGCGGCCGATGTCGGTAAACCAGCAGCCCAGCAGCTCGCCCCCGGCATCCGGGGACTGGGTGAATTCGGCCACCTGGGCCGCAGCGCGGGCGGCGGTGCCGAAGGGCAGGGTCAGCGTGGCAAGTTCGTAGTACATGGTGATCCTTTGCAACAGGGAGGGGCGTGAGGGAGGGCACAAGACCCGGCAGGGCTCGGGCAGCCGCTGCCGGGGGACTACAGGGAAATCGGATCAATCCGGATCAATCCGGATCAGGCTAAGCGCGGGGCGTCCTGGCCGGCAGCGTGGTGGGCCGCGATGAAGCCGAAGGTCATGGCCGGCCCGAGGGTGATGCCACCGCCCGGGTAGCGCCCGCCCATCACGCTGGCCATGTCGTTGCCGCTGGCGTAGAGCCCGGCAATGGGCTGGCCGTCGGTGTCGAGCACTTGGGCGCGGGCATTGGTGCGCAG
Organism: Rhodocyclales bacterium; assembly: GCA_021286885.1. Taxonomy (GTDB): domain Bacteria; phylum Pseudomonadota; class Gammaproteobacteria; order Burkholderiales; family Rhodocyclaceae; genus Zoogloea. The sequence goes on along the minus strand of JAJTBM010000080.1, from coordinate 6,264 downwards.
CCCGGCAAAGGTGCCCAGGCTGCCAGCCACGATGCGCACCGCGTAGAAGGGCGCCTGCACGATGGGGCCCATGCAGGGGTTGGGGCCGGGGGCCGAGGCTTCGCCCTGGATGCGGTTATAGGGGGTTTCGCCCTTGTGGAAGTCCGGGTCGCGCCCCTCGGCGGCCTGCTGGTTGTAGCGTGTCACGGTGCGCTCCAGCCCGGCGGCGTTGATCCCGCAGGCGTCGGCCAGGGCGGCCAGAGTGTCGCCCCGGCGCAGGTAACCGTTGGCGAGCAGCGGCCCCAGGGGCATGGGGAAGGGCTTGGCGGCCCCCAGCCCGTAGCGCCGGATGAAGGCGTGGTCGCACACCAGCCAGCCTTCCACCGGCTGGCCGGGGGGTGTGGCGGCGATCAGGCCGGCCATGAAATCGTGATAGGAATCGGCCTCGTTGGTGAAGCGCTGGCCCTGGCGGGTCACGGCGATCAGCCCCGGTTTGGCGCGCTCGATCAGGTGCGGGAAATGGATCTGGCTGCCGTCCGGGCGGGGCAGCAGCGAAACCGGCGCAAGGGCCGCAGCCTGGGGCATCTGGTGATGCAGCCCGGCGCCCACCGCCTCGCCCATGCGCAGCCCGTCGCCGGTATTGGTGGGCACGGCGGCTGACCAGTGCTCCTGGCCCGTGGGGGCATGGGGCAGCCAGGCCTGCTTGCGTGCCGCATCAAACGGAAAGCCGCCACAGGCCAGCACCACGCCGCAGCGGGCGTGCACTTCGACCAGGCCTTGTGGGGTGTCCAGCACCGCGCCGCTGACCTTGCCCGCGTTGTGCAGCAGCTGGCGGGCGGGGCTGACGGTGCGCAGCTCTACGCCCAGATCGAGGGCCGAACGCAGCAGGGCTGCCACCAGCCCGTTGCCGTTCACCAGCCGCATCCCGCGCCGATGGAGCAGCACATCCCGCCCGTGGGCCAGCACCCGCCGGCTCACGTAGGCCAATGAACGCGGGTTACGGGTCGCGTTGAGGAAATGGCGCAGCTCGGCGCCGCTCGCAATCCCCATTCCCCACAAGGTGGTGGGGGCGAGGGGCGGGCGCAGGCGCCAGATGTGGGCGCCCAGCCGGCGCCCGTCAAACGGAGCGGCGCACACCGAGCGGCCACCCGTGCCGGCGTGGGGGGTGTTGCCGTGAAAATCGGGAATGGCGTTGCCATCCACAAACTGGAGCGCGGTGTGGTGGCGGAAGAAATCCACCATGGCCGGGCCGGTTTCGAGGAAGGCCCGCACCCGGGCTTCATCGAACTGCTCGCCCAGTTCATGGCGCAGGTAATTGAGCGGTTCATCCAGGGCTTCCTGAATGCCCGCCTCCCGGGCGAGGGGGTTGCGCGGTATCCACATCCAACCGCCAGACCAGGCCGAGGTGCCACCCAGGCAGGCATCCTTTTCGGCAACGAGGACTTTAAGTCCCAGGTGGGCGGCGGTGACGGCGGCGGAAAGTCCGCCGGCACCCGAGCCTATGATCAGCAGGTCGGTGTGGATCGGGGTCATGGGGCGTAGATGGGCTGTAACTGCGCCTGTCGGGCCACGTTGAAGAACGGGGAAGCCCCGCTGCACGCGGCCATTTGGGCACACATGGAAATGAGTTCCGGCGCCAGTTCCTGCATGCGCTCCGGGGTGAAGCGCACGGTGGGCCCGGCGATGGAGATAACCCCAATAGCAACCTGGTCATTCAGATAGACCGGGGCCGCCATGGCATTGAGCCCGGGGGTGTAGGTTTCTTCGGTGCTGCTATAGCCCCGCTGGCGGGTGGCGTGCAGGCAATCGAGCAGGGCCTGGACGGTGGCCGGCGCGTTGGGGCCGTAATCGGCGGGCTGGCCGAAGCCCTGGCGCGACACCAGGGCCAGGGCGCTTTCGTCGCTCATGGTGGCAAGCCAGGCCAGACCCGAGGCAGAACAGCTGATGCGTGCATCGCTGCCCATTTCCGGGTCGTAGCGCAGCCCCTGGCGGGCGCCCTGGGCGCGGGCCACCCAGGTCAGGCGATCCCCATCCACCACCGACAGGCGCACCAGCTCGCCGGAATGCTCGGCCAGCCGATCCAGGATGGGCTGGGCGATGTCTGCAATGCCCGAATTGCCCAGATAGCTCAGCCCCATGGCGATCAGCTTGGTGGTCAGCACGTAATCCCCGTGATCCCGCACCTGGCGCACGTAGCCACAGCGGGCCAGATCGTTGAGCAAACGATGGGCGCCGCTGCGCGGAATGTTGAGCTGATCTGCAATCGCCGCCAGTTCAAGGCCATGACCGTGGCGGGAGAGCAGTTCGAGGATGCCGAGGGTTCGTTCGAGTACGCCGTTCATGATGGGAAAAAGCCTGTGTTTGCGAAGACCCCGAGGATGCCACGAAAGCCGCGTCTTCCTGCCGGGGGCTCCGCCCTCCAGGGGGCAGGCCGGGCCGATTATACGTAAACAGAAACGTTATTCAATAGTGGAATACAATTCCATTTCATGTAAGATGAGCGCTCCAACCACTACTTACTCATGGGGATGTCCATGTCGCAGATGCTCAGCGGTGCCACGCGTGTCCACTTCATCGTTGGTGATCCGATTGCCCAGGTGAAGTCACCTGCCGGCGTCACCGAAGCCTTCCAGGGCCGGGGCCGCAACGCGTATGTGATGCCCGCCCACGTGGCCCCGGCCAAGCTCGCCGCCTGGCTCGACGGGGTATCGCTCGCCCAGAACGTGGATGGCCTCATCGTCACCGTGCCCCACAAGTTTTCGTGTTTTGAGCTGTGCGCCACCACCTCCGAGCGCGCCGCCTTCCTGCACGCGGTGAACGTGATGCGCCGCAACCCGGACGGCAGCTGGCATGGCGACATGTTTGATGGCGAAGGCTATGTGGCCGCCCTGCGCAACCGGGGCTGCGAAATCGCCGGGCGCAAGGTGCTGCTGGTGGGCGCAGGCGGCGCGGGCACCGCGATTGCCCACGCCCTCGTCACCGGCGGCGTGAGCCGGCTCGCCATCCACGACGAAGACTGCACCCGCCGCAACACCCTGGTGGATCGCCTCGCCAGCCTGGACCGCTGCCCGGTGCTGGCCGGGAGCACCGACCCGAGCGGCTTCGATGTGGTCATCAACGCTACCCCCGTGGGCATGAAAGAAGGCGACCCTTACCCGGTGGACGTGAGCAAGCTGACGGCTGAAATGTTTGTCGGCTGCGTGATCACCGCCCCCGCCGTCAGCCCCCTGGTGGCCGCAGCCCGCGCCCTGGGCTGCGGCACCACCACCGGCGCCGATATGTTTGCCCGGGTGTGCGACCTGATGGTTGATTTCCTGCTGGCAGACGGCCAATGAAGCGGGTCGGCAGCCTGGCGGAACTGGCACCGCCCACCGAATTTGACGTGGCCGTGATCGGTGCGGGCGGCGCGGGTTTGTCCGCCGCCCTGTTTGCCGCCCTGCGCGGCGCCCGGGTGCTGATCGTGGAGCGCACCCCCCGGATCGGCGGCACCACCGCCCTTTCGGCAGCGACCACCTGGGTGCCCGGCACCCACCACAGCGCCCGCGTGAATCCGGATGACACCCTGGCCGAAGCCAGCAAGTATCTGGATAACGCCGTGGGTGAACGCACTCCCGCCCGGCTGCGGGCCGCCTTCCTGAGCCACGGCCCCGACGCCGTGCGCGAGCTGGAAAGCCGCACCGAAGTGCGCTACCGGCCCTATCCCAAACATCCCGACTACATCACCGACCTGCCCGGCGCCACCCTGGCCGGGCGCGCCCTGGAGCCCCTGCCCTTTGATGGCCGGCTGCTGGGCGAATGGTTCGAACTGCTGCGCGAGCCCATCCCCGAATTCACCGTGCTGGGCGGGATGATGGTCGACCGCAACGACATCAACAACCTGCTCGGCATGACCCGCTCCTGGCGCGCCCTGCGCCACAGCATCGGCATCATCGGGCGCCACCTTTCCGACCGGCTGCGCTACCGGCGCGGCACCCGGCTGGTGATGGGCAACGCCCTCATTGCCCGGCTGGTGTATTCCCTGTGCGCCCACGATCAGGTGCGCATCTGCCTCGAAACCGAGCTGAAAGGCCTCACCCACGGCCCCGCCGGCGTGACCGGGCTGGAACTGGAACGCGCCGGCGAGCGGGTCGCGGTGCAGATCAAGCGCGGGGTGATCCTCGCCGCAGGCGGCTTCAACCGTAACCCCGCCCTGCGCGCCGAACTGCTGCCCGGCGTGGATGAAGCCTGGTGCCCCGCCGCCCCCGGCCACACCGGCACCGCCCAGCAACTCGCCCTGGGCCTGGGTGCCGTGCACGGCCCCACCCACGAAACCCCCGCGTTCTGGGCCCCGGTGTCTTTACGCCGCCGCCCGGACGGCAGCCAGGCCGTGTTCCCCCACTTTGTGATGGACCGCGCCAAGCCGGGCATGATTACCGTCAACCAGGCCGGGCGGCGCTTCGTGAATGAAAGCACCTCCTACCACCTGTTCGCCCTCGCCATGGAACGCAGCCTCCACGCCAAGGAACACTGCAGCAAGGGCACCCCTGGCCAGGCGCCCTGCCAGAGCATCGCCGTCCCCGCCTATCTGATCTGCGACGCCCGCGCCCTGCGCCAATACGGCCTCGGCATGGTGCGCCCCGGTGGCCGGGGGCTGGACCCCTTCCTGATGGATGGCTACCTGATCCAGGGCGACACCCTGCCCGAACTCGCCGCCCGCCTCGGTCTGGACTCCCAGGTTTTGTGCCAGACCATCGAAGAATTCAACACCCAGGCCCGCCAGGGCTCCGACCCCCGTTTCGGGCGCGGCACCACCGCCTATCAGCGCAACATCGGCGACGCCACCTGGCCCGGCCCCAATCCCTGCATGGGCCCCCTCGAAGAAGGCCCCTTCTACGCCGTGCGCCTCTACCCGGGCGACATCGGCGCCTCCACCGGCTTGGCCACCGACGAACACGCCCGCGTCCTCAAAGCCGACGGCAGCCCGATTCGCGGGCTATACGCGGTGGGGAATGAAATGCATTCGATTATGGGGGGGGTGTATACCGCGCCGGGAATCACCATCGGGCCGGGGATGGTGTTTGCTTCGTTGGCGGTGGGGGATTTGATGGGGTAGGGGGGCAGGGCAATCGCACCTTAATGTCATCATCAGCGTGCCGAAGCATCTTCAAGATCATGCTCGGCATCACCTAAATGAGCTGGTTTGCACAAAAGTTGTGCAAATAATGCTAAGTCTAGTGGATGCCATTTATGTGCGATTGCCTTGGGCTGCCCGCGTGGAGGTACTTGCCTAAGTGGGTGTTTATTCCCAGTTTATAATGTGGGTTTTTCCTTGAGGATCGAATGATACATCTCCGATCTCGATAGCGTTTTGAAAAAATGGGTTTGGATGAAATTTGGATTTTTTTAGAATTTCTGTGAGAGTTGATCTTAGGTGATTGTCGTTTTTTATTGAATCGAATAGGCGCTCTGTTGCTTTTTCTAAAAACTCAGATGTTGTTTGGCTCGCACAGTCACTTAGGCGAGCCATTTTTACTGCCATTTCTCCTGTGCTGTTGAATCTGACGTATGCAGGGACCAAATAAGATATAGGGCCGTTTTCTACGAGAATCACCTTGTCGTCACTGTGTTTTCTGCTGCCGCTAGAGTATTGGTCGTAGTGCGCTAGTTCCTTGTTTCTGAAGTTGTCAAAATCTTTTGCGCAGTTGGATAAGCCCGCTTCTTTAAAACCTCGTTGGAAGTTAATGCTGTTGTTACGGCCTTTGGAGCCTTGGTCTAGAGCGCGAGCAAGATAGTTAGCTGCTGAGTGAAATAAGGATGCTCCCATGATAGCGACGTCACCCTTGTGCATATTGGTTGGGCTGGAGGGGAGTACCATGGAAATGTGCCATTCCCAGAATAGTTCAAGGTGTTTGCTTGCAAATGAGATGTCTTGCTTTATTGATGATGCGCTAAGTATTTGATATATCACTCCCTTGGTTTCTTTGTGGGTTTGGGGGAGGTTTTTTTGTATTTCTTCTAGGTCGAATAAATTCATATTATAAATGCCTCGAAAAATTATTGGCGTTAAAGAGCACGGCACTGAGTGTTGCGTAATTTATTGGCGCTATTGCATGTCTTGTTGGCGTCGGTGTCAAATTTTTATACCAAAAGAGTATAAAAATTAACTGTCAGGTATGCTGTAGATAATACTGCTATCGCATTTTCCAAGCCACCACCCCCCGTTGGCCGGGACTCGCCCCGGCGGGCGACTCACTTTCTTGCGTCGCCAAGAAAGTAAGCAAAGAAGGCGACCCGCGCTCCCCCGGT
>JAJTBM010000079.1 GCA_021286885.1 Rhodocyclales bacterium | reverse complement strand
GGACAAGATGAACGTCCTCGAAACCACCCAGCTGTGGCGCGACGTGATGATCGAACTCTCTGCCGAGTACCCGGACGTGGAGCTGTCCCACATGCTGGTGGATAACGCCGCCATGCAGCTGGTGCGGGCCCCCAAGCAGTTCGACGTGATGGTGACCGGCAACATGTTCGGCGACATCCTCTCCGACGAAGCCTCCATGCTCACCGGCTCCATCGGCATGCTGCCCTCGGCCTCCCTGGACGAGAACAACAAGGGCCTGTACGAGCCCAGCCACGGCTCCGCCCCGGACATCGCCGGCAAGGGCGTGGCCAACCCCCTCGCCACCATCCTGTCTGCCGCCATGATGCTGCGCTACACCTTCGGCCTGGAGGCCCAAGCGGTGCGCATCGAGAACGCCGTCAAGAAGGTGCTGGCCCAGGGCTACCGCACCGGCGACATCTACGAGCCGGGCACCCGGCGCGTGGGCACCCGTGAAATGGGTGACGCGGTCATCGCAGCGCTCTGATCTGCGTTAAGCAGAATTCGGACACGCATTCGGACGCACATTCGGATACGCTTCGGACACGAATCGTCCGCACCTTCGGCCCGATACCGTGGCACCTTCATCGGTGCCTTCAGTTCGGGCTGAAGGTGTCGAAATCAATATCAGTTTCATAAAGTCAGGGATCAAAATGAAGAAAGTAGGTCTGGTAGGCTGGCGTGGCATGGTCGGCTCCGTGCTGATGCAACGCATGCGCGAAGAAAACGATTTCGCACTGATCGAGCCCGTGTTCTTCACCACCTCCAACCCCGGTGGTGCAGCGCCCAACTTCGGCAAGGAAGCTCCTGCCCTGAAGGACGCCAAGAACATCGATGAGCTGAAGGCCATGGATATCGTCATCACCTGTCAAGGTGGCGACTACACCAACGAGGTCTACCCGAAGCTGCGCGCCGCTGGCTGGAACGGCCACTGGATCGATGCCGCCTCCTCGCTGCGCATGGATCCGAAGGCCGTCATCATCCTCGATCCGGTCAACCTGAACGTGATCAAGGATTCCCTGGTCAAGGGCGGTCGTGACTGGATCGGCGGCAACTGCACCGTGTCCCTGATGCTGATGGCCCTGGGCGGCCTGTTCCAGCGGGATCTGGTCGAGTGGGCCACCTCCATGACCTACCAGGCTGCTTCCGGTGCTGGCGCTCAAAACATGCGTGAGTTGCTGGCTCAGATGGGTGGTCTCAACGCCGCCGTCAAGGATCTGCTGGCCGACCCCGCTTCCGCCATTCTGGACATCGACCGTCAGGTCGCTGCCACCATGCGCTCCGAAGACTTCCCCACCTCCAACTTCGGCGTGCCCCTGGCCGGCTCCCTGATCCCCTGGATCGACAAGGATCTGGGCAACGGTCAGTCCAAGGAAGAGTGGAAGGGTGGCGTTGAAACCAACAAGATCCTCGGTCGCGGCGAAGGCTTCGGCACCCCCGTGGTGCCCATCGACGGCCTCTGCGTGCGTATCGGCGCCATGCGCTGCCACAGCCAGGCCCTGACCCTGAAGCTGAAGAAGGACATCCCCCTGGACGAAATCAACGGCATGCTGGCCAGCGCCAATGATTGGGTCAAAGTGGTGCCCAACCAGCGTGAAGTCAGCATGAAGGAACTCACCCCGACCGCCGTGACCGGCACCCTGACCGTTCCGGTGGGCCGTCTGCGCAAGCTGGCCATGGGTGGCGAGTACCTGTCCGCGTTCACCGTGGGCGATCAGCTGCTGTGGGGGGCCGCCGAGCCCCTGCGCCGCATGCTGCGCATCTTGCTGGAAGACTAATCCGGCACAAAAAGGCGGCTCCGGCCGCCTTTTTTGTGTATGAACATGGGTTTTCCTTGCAAGATTTGTGCATCAATGACTGCTTTAACTTGCCTCGTACTACCCATGATGTTATGTTCATCCCCAATCAAATTTCCATAATCAGCCTTCGTGCGTAAGACTCTCGTGAATTGTCGGCTAAAACTGAGCCTGCTGGCCGCGTCTGTCAGCGCCCTGTCGATGGGGGCGGATGCGGCAGGGTTGGGACGCATCACCGTATTGAGTGGACTTGGCCAGCCCCTGCGGGCTGAAGTAGAAATTGCTGCCGGGTCCGATGAAATCCAGAGCCTCACGGCGCGCTTGGCGTCTCCTGACGCCTTCCGCCAGGCCGGCATTGATTACTCGCCCTCGGTCACAGGTCTGCGCATGACCGTTGAGCGGCGCGGAAACGGCGCCGTGGTCAAGCTTTCGAGCGACAAGCCGATCAACGAGCCCTTCGTTGACATGCTGGTGGAGCTGAACTGGTCCTCCGGTCGCCTGATCCGCGAATATACCTTCCTGCTCGATCCCCCCGATGCATCGGCGCCGCGCAGCATTCCGGCCCCCATCGTGGCGCCGCCGGATGCCCAGATCAATGCGGCGGCCCGTCGTGGCGAGGCTGCATTGCGCAGGGCTGAGGCTCGGGAGTCCCGCACCCAGGCGGTCGCCGCTGCTCCGGCGGCCGGCGACAAGACCTACACCGTCCAGCAGGGTGACACTCTGCACCGGATTGCCACGGCCAATCGCCCTGAGGGTGTGTCTGTTGAACAGATGCTCCAGGCGCTTTACCACGGCAATCGCTCGGCCTTTGAGGGGGGCGACATCAACCGCCTCAAGACCGGCAAGATCCTCCAGATCCCCGATGCTGATGCGTTCGGCAAGTCGGCGGGTGCCCGGCCCCAGGTCGCGGCCCAGTCTTCCGACTTCTCCCGCTATCGCAACAAGCTCGCCGAACAGGCGGCAGCTGCGCCGGCCAAAGAGTCTGCCGGGCGTCAGGGCGGTGGTGGCAAGATCGGTGCGAAGGTCGAAGACCGAGCGCCCGCTGCTGGCGCCGGTGCAGACCAGGTCAAGGTTTCCCGTAGCGAAGAAGGTCAGGCCGGTGGCTCCGGTGGTGGCAAGGGCGGCGCCCGAGTGCGTGCCCTCGAAGAGGATTTGCTCGCCCGCGACAAGGCCCTCAAGGAAGCCAACGAGCGCCTCGCCGAACTCGAAAAGAACATCAAAGACCTGCAAAAGCTGGTCGAGATGAAAAACCAGATGCTGGCCCAGGCCGGCGCCAAGCCCGGGGCAACGCCGCCCCCGGCGCCGGTGCCTGCTGCGCCAGCTAAGCCGGAACCTGCTGCCGAGAAGCCACCTGTGGCTGCTCCGGCGGCAGAAAAACCCGCAGAAAAGCCCGCCGACAAACCCGCTGAAAAGCCTGCCGAGGCGGCTCCGGCTCCTGAAGTCAAGCCTGAGCCCAAGCCCGAGGTCAAGCCTGCACCGGCACCCGTGGCCAAGCCTGTGCCCCAGGTGATCAAGTCAGTAGAAAACACCGACGAAGGTGGCCTGGACTCCTCTTTGCTGCTGGGTGGCGGTGGCATTCTGGCCCTGCTGCTGGGCTGGGGTGGTTACAAGGTCTACCAGCGTCGCAAGATTCAAGGTGCGCCCACCACCACGCCCGTCATGTCCGAATTTGGGGATGGCGCGAGTTCGGTGTTCGGCAGTGCAGGTGGCCAGAGTGTGGACACCGGCAGCAGCAGCATCATGCAGACCGACTTCAGCCAGTCCGGGCTGTCTTCCATCGATACCGATGAAGGTGTCGATCCGGTGGCCGAGGCCGATGTTTATATGGCCTATGGCCGGGATGCCCAGGCCGAAGAGATTCTGCTGGATGCGCTCAAGACCGATCCGAATCGGAGTGGCGTGCATCTCAAGCTGCTGGAAATTTACGCCCAGCGCGGTAGCAAGAAGCAGTTTGAAACCACGGCAACCGAGCTGTATTCCCTGACCCGATTGGGAAAAGGCCGCCGCCATTGGTCGCAAGGTCGATCCGGACAGCCCCCTGTATCGCATCCCCGCCCAGGACAGCCCGGCAGCGCCCCCGCTGTCTACGGCCCCCCTGAGCTCCATGATGCCGCCGGCTACCGAGCCGCCGCCGGGCGATCTGATGGACCCCCTGGAGACGCCTTCCGAGCTCAAGGACACCTGGGCCTTGCCGGGTGAGCTGAATCAGTTTGCGGATGCTGAAGATATTGGTAACGCCGTGCTCGCAGGTGCTACGGCGCCGGTCAAGAACACGCCGGATACCGCCAGCCTCGATTTCGACCTGGATCTGAGTTCCGAGCTCGCTCCGGCCCCGGCCCCGGCCCCTGCCGCGCCGGTCAGCGCCGCTCCTGCGGCCGAGCCCCCGGGCGCAGTGCCTGATCTGGACTTTGATTTCGGCTTTGACCTGCCGGCCGACGGTGGCGCCAAGCCTGCAGGTTCCGGGCTGGAGGCCACCTCCACCCAGACCCCGCATCTGTCCGACAATCTGTCTTTGCCTGAAGCGAGCGACCTGGACTTCGATCTCAAGTCCGAGTTTGAAAGCGCAGCTCCGGCTGTAAATCCCTTGGATGCAGCCCTGGCAGATCTGACCAAGACCATGGCAGATCCCCGCTCGGAGCCGGCTTCCATCGATCTGGAGCGCACCAGCTTTGATAGCAGTCTGCTCGATTTCGACTTCCATGCCGGGGATGCGCCTGGTGCGCCCTCCAGCGCCCTGGATGAAATCAATCTCGATCTGGGGCATGCCGCGGCTGAGACTGAGCTCCCTGATCTGGGCTTGGATGCGCCTGCTGCGGCTGCAAGTGGTGGCGAACTCGATCCCGAGTTGCTCCAGGAAATCGCCACCAAGCTTGAGCTGGCCCGCGCCTATGAAGAAATGGGCGATACCGAAGGGGCGCGTGAGTTGGTCGAAGAAGTTCTGAAGGAAGGTTCTGCAGCCCAGAAGGAAGAAGCCCGAGGTCTGTTGGCGCGCCTGTCCTGATACAGGACGGTACGCTGGTGAAAACCTGGCATCCGGCAAGCGTTCTGCTTGCCTGGGCATCTCTGATGATCCTGGCACAACTAGCCCGGGGCCCCTGGTGTGGGGGCCTCGGGCTTGTGCTTCTGGGGTGCATGCTGGCATGGGCCCCAGCCCGGGGGCGGCGCTTGCTGCGCCGGGTGCGGGTGCTGCTTGTGGTGCTATTCGTGCTGTTTGTTTTTTTTACGCCAGGTGAAGCGCTGCTTCCGTGGCTGGGTAGCCTGGGGCCCACCCGCGAAGGTCTGGAGCTGGCGGCCCTGCACGGGATGCGTCTGGTGATGGCGGTTTCTCTGGTGGCCCTGCTGCTGGAGCATTGTTCCGAGACCCGGTTGGTGCGCGGTTTGGTGGCACTGGCGCGACCCTTGGCGCCGCTGGGTTTGTCGCCCGAGCGTCTGGGGGTTCGGATGCTGCTGGTGTTGCGCTATGTGGAGACGCCTCCGCCGGGAGGGTGGCGCCAGTTGCTCACCGAGCACGATCATTTTCCGGATCTGCAATTGGTATTGGACAAGGCCCCCTGGGGTCTGCACGACTTTGTTTTGATGGCGCTGGCCCTGCTGGGGCTGGGCCTGGGATTGATGGTATGAGAATCGCCCTTGGCGTTGAGTATTTTGGCGGGGCGTTTGAAGGCTGGCAGATCCAGCCCCACGGGCGAACGGTGCAGGACGCGCTCCAGGCCGCCCTCACAGTGATCGCCCAGGTGCCGGTGGAAGTGGTCTGTGCTGGCCGTACCGATACGGGTGTCCATGCCACTTCGCAGGTGGTGCATTTTGACACCACGGCCCGGCGCCCCCTGGAGGCTTGGGTGCGGGGCGTTAACAGCCATCTGCCGGCGTCTGTCAGTGTGACCTGGGCGGTGGAGGTCGATGAAGATTTTCATGCCCGTTTCAGCGCGGTGGCGCGCCATTATCGCTACGTGCTCCTGAATCGTCGCATCAGACCGGCGATTCAGGCGGGGCGCGTAGGCTGGACCCACGGCACCCTGGACGCCGAGCGCATGGAACGGGCGGCCCGGGTGCTGATTGGTGAACATGATTTCACGTCCTTCCGGGCAGCCGGGTGCCAGGCCCATTCTCCGGTGCGCACCATGTACGGGGCGGCGGTGCAGCGGCAAGGGGATTACCTGCTGTTTGACTTCCATGCGAATGCCTTTTTGCATCACATGATTCGCAATCTGGTGGGAGCGCTCATTCAGGTAGGCAAGGGCCGGGAGCCCGAAGACTGGCTCACTCACCTGCTGGCGGTGAAGGACCGGCGCCAGGCTGCGCCTACCTTTGCGCCGGATGGGCTGTATTTGTGTGGGGTGGATTACCCTGCAGAAAAATGGCCCCTGCCGGATGGTGGGCGTATCATCGCGCTGCCCCAATTGCCCCTGATCTGAACATCGGAGTACCTCATGCACCGAACCCGCATCAAGATTTGCGGTCTGACCCGCGAGCAGGACGTGAAAGCGGCTGTAGAAGCCGGGGCTGACGCCATCGGTTTCGTGTTCTACCCGCCCAGCCCCAGGTATGTGGATTTTGACCGGGCCGCCGAGTTGATGCGTCTCTTGCCGCCCTTTGTTACGGCAGTGGGCTTGTTCGTGAATCCCGAGCGAGCCTTTGTTGAAGAAGCCTTGGCGCGTTTGCCGCTCCAGGTGCTGCAGTTCCACGGGGACGAGGATGAAACGGCCTGTTCTGGCTATGGCCTGCCCTACATCAAGGCGGCGCGGATGCGGCCGGGGCTGGATCTGGTAGAATACGCGACCCGTTTCCCGGGCGCCCAGGGTCTGCTCCTGGATGCTTTTGTGGAAGGTTATGGCGGCGGCGGGGTGACCTTTGACTGGTCCCTGATTCCGTCCGGCTTGCCCATGCCCTTGATTCTTTCTGGCGGCCTCCATCCCGACAACGTGGCTGAGGCTGTGCAGCGTGTAAAACCCTGGGCTGTGGATGTGTCCAGTGGTGTCGAAGCGGCCAAGGGAATCAAGGATGCTGCAAGGATTACCGAATTTGTTGCCGGAGTTCAATATGCACTTAGCTGACGCCCCTTACAACCTGCCCGATGCAAACGGCCATTTTGGCCCTTACGGCGGGATCTTCGTTTCCGAAACCCTGATTCCTGCCTTGGCAGAGCTGCGTGCGGCCTACGAAGAGGCCTGGCAAGATCCAGCTTTCCGTGCCGAGTACGAGTACGAACTGAAGCACTACGTGGGCCGCCCCAGCCCCATTTATCACGCTAAGCGTTGGTCTGGCCTGCTGGGTGGCGCCCAGATCTACCTGAAGCGCGAAGACTTGAATCACACTGGCGCCCACAAGGTTAACAACTGTATTGGTCAGGCCCTGCTGGCGCGCCGCATGGGCAAGCCCCGGGTCATCGCCGAAACCGGCGCAGGCCAGCACGGGGTGGCCTCTGCCACTGTGGCCGCCCGCTATGGGATGGAGTGCGTGGTGTACATGGGCGCTGAAGATGTGCGCCGCCAGGCTGCCAACGTCTACCGGATGAAGCTGCTGGGCGCCACCGTGGTGCCCGTTGAAAGTGGCTCCAAGACCCTCAAGGACGCCCTCAATGAGGCCATGCGGGATTGGGTCACCAACATTGGCAATACCTTCTACATCATCGGCACCGTGGCAGGTCCGCACCCCTACCCGATGATGGTGCGCGACTTCCAGGCCGTGATCGGCCAGGAATGCATCGAGCAGATGCCCGAAATGGCGGGGCGCCAGCCGGATTACGTGATCGCCTGCGTGGGCGGTGGCTCCAACGCGATGGGGATTTTCCATCCTTACATCGAGCACAAGGATGTGCGTCTGGTGGGCGTTGAGGCTGCCGGTAGCGGCATCGAAACCGGCCACCACGCTGCTTCCCTGAGCGCGGGTCGCCCGGGCGTGCTGCACGGCAACCGGACTTACCTGCTCCAGAACGAAGACGGCCAGATCATCGAAACCCACTCCATCTCGGCGGGGCTTGATTACCCCGGCGTGGGCCCCGAGCACGCCTGGCTCAAGGATTCTTCCCGGGCCGAATACGTGGGTATCACCGACGATGAGGCCCTCAAGGCTTTCCACGATCTGTGCCGCCTCGAAGGCATCATTCCGGCGCTGGAGTCTTCCCACGCCCTGGCCTACGCCGCCAAGCTTGCCCCGACCCTCTCTTCCGACAAGGTTCTGCTGGTGAATCTGTCCGGTCGGGGTGACAAGGACATGCATACCGTCGCCGAGAAATCCGGCATCCAGTTTTGATCCTCACGGCCCGCTGCCCTGTGCTGCGGGCCGTTGAACCTTCATCTCCTACCATGTCTAGAATCCAAGAAACCTTCAAGCGTTTGTCGGCTGACGGGCGTAAGGCCTTGATCCCCTTCATCACGGCCGGTGACCCTTCCCCCGCACTGACGCTTCCCCTGATGCAGGCCCTGGTGGCCGGCGGGGCAGACATCATCGAGCTGGGCGTCCCGTTCTCCGACCCCATGGCCGACGGCCCCACCATCCAGCGGGCTTCCGAACGCGCCCTGGCCGCTGGCATGAGCACCCGCAAGCTGCTGGAGATCGTCAAGGCCTTCCGGGCCGGCAACACCGAAACCCCGGTGGTGCTCATGGGCTACGCCAATCCCATCGAAGCCATGGGCGCCGAACCCTTCGTTCGCGCAGCCGTTGAGGCGGGTGTGGATGGCGTGCTGGTGGTGGATTATCCGCCCGAAGAGTGTCTGGGCTTCGCCGCCACCTGTCGCAGCCTGGGGCTGGATCCCATCTTTCTGCTGGCGCCTACTTCCACCGAGCAGCGCTTTGCCGATGTGGCCCAGGCCGGCAGCGGTTACATCTACTACGTCTCCCTCAAGGGCGTGACTGGCTCCGCTACCCTGGATCTGGAAGAAGTGGCCCGCCGCATTCCCTTGATCCGTGAAAAGGTCGGCATGCCGGTAGGCGTGGGCTTTGGCATCCGCGATGCCGCCACCGCTGCCAGCATTGCCCGTCTGGCCGATGCCGTGGTGATCGGCAGCCGTATTATTGAAGAAATTGAAAACAGCAGCACCGAAGAAGCCCCGGCCCGTGTCCAGGCCTTCATCCGTGATGTTCGTAATGCCATGGATGAGGTTGTACGATGAGTTGGTTGGCAAAGCTTCTCCCGCCTAAGATCAAACGGGCCACGCCTGCGCCGCGCAGCAAGTCCATTCCCGAAGGCCTGTGGAGCAAGTGCCCGGCGTGTGAAGCGGTGCTCTATCGCTCGGATCTGGACAGCAACCTGTGCGTGTGTCCCAAGTGCGGGCATCACCAGCGTATCCGCGCACGTCAGCGCCTGGATTGGCTGCTGGACGAAGAAGGCCGCTTCGAAATCGGCGCCGAAGTGGTGCCGGTTGATCCGCTCAAGTTCAAGGACTCCCGCCGCTACCCCGAGCGCCTGGCCACTGCCACCGAAGACACCGGCGAAGCCGATGCCATGGTGGTGATGCAAGGTGCCATCAAGACTGTGCCGGTGGTGGTGGCTTGTTTTGAGTTCGAATTCCTCGGCGGCTCCATGGGTTCCGTGGTGGGCGAGCGCTTCGTGCGTGGCGTCAAGGCCGCCCTGGAACAGCGCCTGCCTTTCATCTGCGTGACCGCCACCGGCGGCGCCCGGATGCAGGAAGGCCTGTTCTCCCTGATGCAGATGGCCAAGACCACGGCCACCCTGACCCGTCTGTCCGAGCGCAAGCTGCCCTTCATCACCCTCCTGACCGATCCCACCATGGGCGGCGTGTCGGCCAGTTTCGCCTTCATGGGCGACCTGGTGATCGCCGAGCCGGGCGCCCTGATTGGCTTTGCCGGCCCCCGCGTGATCGAGCAGACCGTGCGTGAAACCCTGCCGCCGGGCTTCCAGCGCTCCGAATTCCTGCTGGAGAAGGGCGCCATCGACCTGATCGTCGATCGTCGCGAGATGCGCGACACCCTGCCCGAGCTGCTGACCCTCCTGACCCATCAG
>JAJTBM010000078.1 GCA_021286885.1 Rhodocyclales bacterium | reverse complement strand
GCGGGCCATGGTGCCGTCGTCGTTCATGATCTCGCAGATCACGGAGGCGGGCTCCAGCCCGGCCATGCCGGCCAGGTCGCAGCCGGCTTCGGTGTGGCCGGCGCGGATCAGCACGCCGCCCGGGCGGGCCATGATCGGGAAGATGTGGCCCGGCTGGACGATGTCGGCGGGGCGGGCGTTGCGCGCCACGGCGGCCTGCACGGTGCGGGCCCGGTCGGCGGCGGAAATGCCGGTGGTCACCCCGTCGGCTGCTTCGATGGAAACGGTGAAGGCAGTGGAGAATTGGCTGCGGTTGT
Organism: Rhodocyclales bacterium; assembly: GCA_021286885.1. GTDB lineage: Bacteria > Pseudomonadota > Gammaproteobacteria > Burkholderiales > Rhodocyclaceae > Zoogloea. The sequence goes on along the minus strand of JAJTBM010000078.1, from coordinate 9,530 downwards.
CCCGCGCCATCTGGTTGATGCCCAGCTGGCGGCAGCGGTCTTCGGTGAGGGTCAGGCAGATCAGGCCCCGGGCGTGCTTGGCCATGAAGTTGATGGCTTCCGGGGTGATGTGCTCGGCGGCGATCACGATGTCGCCTTCGTTCTCGCGGTCTTCTTCATCCACCAGCACGACCATGCGGCCGGCCTTGATGTCGGCGATGATGTCCTGGATCGGGGCGAGGGCGCTCATGGGGCACTCCCTTCGGTGCTGTCGTCGCGCCAGGCCTGCATGCGCTCCACGTAGCGGGCGATCAGGTCGATTTCGAGGTTGACCGGGCTGCCGGCCTGGAGCCGTTGCAGGGTGGTGACCTGGACGGTGTGGGGGATCAGGTTGATGCTGAATTCGCGGCCTTCCACCCGGTTCACGGTGAGGCTCACGCCGTCGACCGTGACCGAGCCCTTGCGGGCGATGTAGCCGGCCAGGGCGGCTGGGGCGCGGATCAGCAGCTCATGGCTTTCGCCGATGGGCTCGAATTTCACCACTTCACCGATGCCATCCACGTGGCCCGTTACCAGGTGCCCGCCCAGCCGGTCGGCCAGACGCAGGGCTTTTTCCAGGTTCACCTCGCCCGGGGCAGCCAGGCCCACGGTGCAGTTGAGGGTCTCGCGGGAAACATCGAACTGGACGGTGTTGCCTTCCATCGCGATCACGGTCAGGCAGACGCCGTTGTTGGCAATGCTGTCACCGATCTGGACATCATCCAGACCCAGCTGGGCCACATCGACGGTCAGACGAACACCTTGTTCAAGGGGCGCCACATTCAGGATGCGGCCCTTGGCAGCAACGATTCCGGAAAACATGGGATGGCGTTTCAAGAAGGGGAAAACGCAATTTTAGGGGATTTCCGGCCCGGGCTGGCGTTTTGTGCGCGGGCCGCAGTCCAAGTCCCAAAAGCACAAGGCCCCATCCGGGGCCTTGGCAGGGTTTGGGGGCGGTGAGGGATTAAAGGATTTCGGCGATGTGGTCGCGCTCCTGTAGCTCTTTTTCGAACGCGCAGATCTCCAGCCCGAGGGCGTTACGGGCCGACACCATGCCCACGGGCCGGCCACCATCCACCACCGGCACGTGGCGGAAGCCGCCTTCGAACATCATGTGCAAGGCGTGGGCGAGGGGCTTGTCGGGGGTGGCGGTCTGGAGCTGGCTGGTCATGACCTCAGACAGGGGCGTGGTGTCCGGGTCCAGGCGCTTGGCGACGATGCGGTTGAGCACGTCCCGTTCGGTAAAGAGGCCCGTGAGCCGGCCATTGTGATCCACCACCATGATCGCGCCCACCTTGTGGCGGGCCATGGTGATGGCCGCGTCGCGTACGGAGGTGTCCGCCGAGGCGGTGATCACGGCTTGTCCTTCAACAACTTGACGCAAGGTTCGGTTCGGCATCGGTGTCTCCTTTATAGGTTTGGTTGAGATGCGTATGAACAATCAAAACTTGTGCTACGTGTGGGTGCTGCGGGGCTGGGGCGCCTCCGGGAGTAGGAGGCCAGCCTGTCTCATCATGGATGCTATTCCGGCCCGGTGCAAGGGATGCATCGGGTTTGAAGGCGACGTTTGCTGTCTATGACGAATTGGAAAAACAGCTGTGAGGTCTTACCATTCTGTTTGGATTTTTAAGGTGAAAATCATATTTTGTTTCAAACTCCGGTCTATACCGGAAAACCCCTTGTTTTCTGGCGGTATTCCCCCTTTCTGATGTCCACTTTCATGACTGCTCCCTACGCTTCCGCCTCCGACGCTTTTTTGATCCATCCGGGCCTGTTGTTGGCCCTGGGCGGGGGTGGGCGAGCCCTGGATGCTGCGCTGGCGCGCCTGGAGCGCAACGCTTCCGTGGCCGTGCTGCTGGCCGAACCCCTGCCGCTAGAGCGCGTCCAGGCCCATTGTGCGTTGCAGGTGGTGCTGGCTGAGCAGGGGATGTCGCCCCAGGTGGATCACATTTACGTGTGTCCGGCAGGCCACCGCCTGCTGCTGGGGGCTCAGGGGCTGGAGCTGGTGCCCGTGGCCGAGGCCCGGGGAACGCCGGTGGACATGCTGTTCCGTACCCTGGCCCAGTACCGGGGGCGGCAGGCGCGGGGTGTGTTGTGCGGGCGGGAGCCCGGCCTGGGGGTGCAGGCCATCCATGAGGTGGGCGGGCAGGTTTATCGTCTGGCCGGGGGGGAAGAGGATACAGAGGCGCTGGATGCCTTCTCCACCTGGCTGGTGCAGCAGGAGCTGGAGCTGTTCGCCCAGGGCGATGCCGAGCAGGAAGCCCAGGCCTTCACCGCCCTCTTGGAGCTGGTCTCCCATAGCTGCGGGGTGGATCTGGGGCAGTACAAGGAAAGCACCCTGCGCCGCCAGATGATACGGCGCAGCTGGGCCCTGGGGTGCAGCTCCTTGGTGGCGTATCTGGAATACGTCCAGCAGCACCCGGAGGAGCATCCCTTGCTGCTCCAGTCCTTTCTGATTTCGGTGTCCTACTTTTTTCGGGATGCCGCTGTGTTTGATGAGCTGACCAAGGCCCTGCGCAGTCTGGCGGCGGCCCGGCGCGGGGGAGATACGATCCGGGTCTGGGTGCCTGCGTGTGCCACCGGGGAAGAGGCCTACTCCATCGCCATTTTGTTGTGCGAGGTCCTGGGGGAGCGGCGGGCTAGCCTGGATGTGCGCATTTTCGCCACCGATATCGACACCCAGGCCCTGGAAGTGGCTCGGGCCGGGGTGTATCCCCGGACGGCGCTCACGGGTTTGCCGGCGGATCGCCTGAGCCGCTGGTTTCGGGCCGAGGGCAGTGGTTGGCGAGTGGTCAAGGAGGTCCGGGAAATGTGCGTGTTTTCGGCCCATGACCTGACCGGACACCCGCCCTTCATCCGCATGGATCTGGTCAGTTGCCGCAACATCCTGATCTATTTCAAGGCGCCCCAGCAGTCCGAACTCATACGCAGTTTCCACTTCGCCCTGAATCCGGGCGGGCTGCTGCTGTTGGGCAAGTCAGAATCCATCGGCGGGCATGGCAATCTGTTCGAGCCCCTGGAGCCTGCGGCCAAGCTCTACCGGCGTCGTTCGTCCCAGTCTGCCCGGCTGATGCGCCCCCCACGTTTGGGAACCCCCGATTTCGTGTTGCGCACCCCGTTTTCTCGCCCCCACGCGGCCGCGCCCCGCCTGAGTCTGGTTGATAAGGCGCGGGAGGCTCTGGAAGGCGCGTACGTACCCCCGGGGGTGCTGGTCAATGCCCAGTTTGAGCCGGTGCATTTTTTTGGAGATTCGGAACGCTACTTCAGCCTGCCCCGCTCGGCGGTGGATTTTTCGGTGTTTGGCTTGTGTCTGCCCGAGCTGCGCAGCGAGCTGAAGGCCCTTGCCTACCGGATGCAGCAGGAAGCCCTAGAAACCCTGCGCGGGGTGGGGGCGCCGGTGCGCCTGGGGAACGAGGTCTATAAGGTGCGCCCGGTGCTGCGCCGGGTTCAGCTGGAGCCGGGCGACGAGGGCGAATGGGGGATGCTGATCACCTTTGAAGGTCGACCTGCCCCCTGCCTGGAAGAAACAGAGGGTGGTGCCGAGCCCGTGGTGGCGGGCGATGCCATGGACGAAATTGCCCGCCTGCGTCAGGAGTTGGCCGATACCCGGGAGCACTTGCAGGCGGTGATCGAGGAGCTGGAATCCTCCAACGAAGAACTCCAGACCCTCAACGAGGAAATCCAGTCGTCCAGCGAAGAACTGCAATCGTCCAACGAAGAACTGCAGTCGGCCAATGAGGAGCTCATCACCCTCAACGACGAGCTGCGCATCAAGTCGCTGGAATACGCGGAGCTCAACACCACCCTGGGCAACATCCAGAACTCCATCCGCACCAGCCTGGTGGTGGTGGATCGGGAAGGGCGCATCACCCGCTTCAATGCGCTGGCCGGGCGGGTGTTTGGCCTGTTGCCCAATGATGTGGGCCAGTTCCTGTACGGGGTGCCCTGTCACCTGGATTTGCCCCAGCTGCGGGAGCAGGTGGGCGGCGTGATCGAGCGCAACCAGTCCTTGGTGGAGCATGTGAGCGACCGGGGCTTCCATTACCTGATGCAGATCGACCCCTATCTCAACGAGTTGGGCGAAAACGCTGGGGCGGTGCTCACTTTTGTGGATGTGTCGGAGCTGCACCGGGCCGAAGAAGCCCAGGGGCGCAGCGAGGCCCGTTTCCGCCAGATCTGGGATGCCAGTGTGGAGGGCCTGGCGGTGCTCGATGAGGAAGGGCGCATGGTGCAGGTCAACCCGGCCCTGCGCTGCATGTTTGGTTATGCCGAAGACGAACTGGTGGGGCAGCTGGTGGATATTCTGCTACCCGAGCCCCTGCGTCAGCGCCACGCCCAGAGCCGCCACCTGTTCCGGGGTGCGCCCGAGCAGGCCCAGGCCATGATGGCCCGACGCAGCTTGCAGGGCTGTTGCCGGGACGGGAGCGAGATCAGCATCGAAGTCAGCCTCACCCCCATGAATATCGATGGTCAGGAGCTGTTGCTGGCCACCATTGCCGATGTGACCGAGCGCGACCTGGCCGAGCAGCTCCTGCGCAGCAGCGAGCGGCGCCTGCGCATGGCCCTGGATACTGCCCAGGCAGGTACCTGGGAATGGTTTTTGGAGTCGGGCAACACTTACTGGTCTGAAGAGATCTGGGATCTATACGGCTTGGCGCCGGGGGCGTGCACGGAGTCTTACGATAGCTGGCTGGCCACCATCCATCCGGATGACCGGGGGCGGGTGGCCGAGATTGTCGGTACGGCCCGTCTCACTGGGCGCTCCTTTGAGGCGGAATGGCGGGTGCCTGATACCGAGGGGGCGGGGGTGCGCTGGCTCATGTGCCGGGGTCAGCCCATCTTCAATGAACAGGGGCGGATCACCAGCTACATCGGGATCGTGTTCGACGTGTCCGAGCGCAAGCGCGCCGACGAGGCCCGCTGGCAGAGCGAATACCGGATGTCGGCCATTCTCGACAACCTGGGGGTCTACATCTACATCAAGGATCGTGATTCCCGCTACGTATACGCCAACCGTACCGTGCGCCAGCTCTTTGGGGGCGATGATCTGCCGGAGGGGCTGAACGACGAGATGTGCTTTGATGATGCCTCGGTGGAGAACATCCGGGCCAACGATCAGTTGGTGCTGGAGCAGGGCCAACGGATCGAGGTGGAAGAACATAACGTGCTGCGCGAAGGCGGCGCGACCCGCAGCTATCTCTCGATCAAACTGCCTCTCTATCGTGAAGATGGCAGCATTTCGGGCTTGTGCGGCATTTCCACCGACATCACCGAACGTCTGCGCGATCAGGAACAGCTGCGTTTGCTGTCGGCTGCCGTGGAGCAGAGCCCGAGCAGCGTGGTGCTGACCGATCTGGAGGCCAACATCCAGTACGTCAACCAGGCCTTTGTGGACGCCACCGGCTACACCCTGGAAGAGGTGCAGGGCCAGAACCCGCGCATCATCAAATCTGGCCTCACCCCGCCCGACGTGTTCCAGCACCTGTGGGCCACCCTGGCCCAGGGCAAGACCTGGCGTGGGGAACTCATCAACCGCCGCAAGAGCGGAGATACCTTCGTCGAATGGGCGGTGATTTCGCCCGTGCGGCGTCCGGATGGCAGCGTGTCCCACTACCTGGGCATCAAGCAGGACGTGACCCAGCAAAAGCGCATCGAGCAGGAGCTTGCGCTCCAGCGCCACCAACTTGAAGTCCAGGTCGAAAAGCGCACCCGTGAACTGGCCCAGGCCAAGGAGCAGGCCGAGTCCGCCAACCAGGCCAAGAGCGCCTTCCTGGCCAACATGAGCCACGAAATCCGTACCCCCCTGAGCGCCGTGCTCGGCATGGCACGCATCATGCGACGGGAAGGGGTGAGCGCCCAGCAGGCGGACCACCTGGGCACCATCGATAGTGCGGCCCAGCATTTGCTGCGGGTCATCAACGACATCCTGGATCTTTCCAAGATCGAGGCCGAGAAGTTCCAGTTGGAAGAGACCGAATTTGCGCTGGATTTCATCCTGGCCGATGTGGCGTCCATGCTCCAGGACAAGATCGCCCTCAAGGGGCTGCGCCTGAGCCTGGAGTGCGAGCGCCTGGCCTTCAAGCTGTGGGGCGACGCCACCCGCTTCACCCAGGCCCTCCTCAATCTGGCCACCAATGCGGTCAAGTACACCGAAAAGGGCAGCATCACCCTGGCCCTGAGCGTCCAGCAGCGCCTGGGCGAGCACTTGGTGATCCGGGCTGAAGTGCGGGATACGGGCATCGGCGTGGCGCCCGACATCCTGCCCAAGCTGTTCCGCCCCTTTGAGCAGGGCGATGCCTCCTTCACCCGCAAGTACGGGGGAACCGGGCTGGGCCTGGTGATTACCCGCCGGCTGGCCGAGTTGATGGGCGGTGAGGCGGGGGCCGCCAGCGAACCGGGGGTGGGCAGCACGTTCTGGTTCAGCGCCCGGATGCGGGTGGGCACCCCCATCCTGGATGTGGAACACATCGCCCCCGTGGATGGCTGTGTGGCAGAGGCGGTGCTGCGTCGGGATTTCCAGGGCGCCCGGGTGCTGCTGGTCGAAGACGAACCGGTGAACCAGGAAGTGGCCCGTCTCTATCTGCTGGACGTGGGCTTGGAAGTGGAGATCGCTCCGAACGGAGTGGTGGCCCTCGAGATGCTCCAGGCCCGCAGCTTTGATCTGGTGCTGATGGACATGCAGATGCCCGAGATGGACGGCCTGGAGGCCACCCGCCAGATCCGTCGGCTACCGGGCCGGGAGGCCATTCCCATCGTCGCCATGACTGCCAATGCCTTTGCCGAAGATCGCAGCCGTTGCATCGAGGCCGGCATGGACGACTTCCTGGCCAAGCCAGTTGATCCGGATCGGCTGTTCAGCACCCTGCTGCGCTGGTTGCGGGAACGCTGATGGGTGGGTGCTCCGCTGGCCACTGGCGCAGTTCTCCGGCTGGTGAAGGCAATAGCCGACCCTCCTGGAGCCAGTGGAGGGCGAGGGGCCACAGGTTGGTGCTGTAGCGGCTGTGGAAGAAGGCAAAGTGGCCAATCGCCGTTTCGCCGATGCTGCTCGGGTGGATGTGCAGATGGGTGCGCGGGCTGTGGGTGTAGTAGGCCAGCAGGCGCCGGATGGCCGGGATGGTGCCGAATTCGTCATCGCTCACGCTCAGGGCGAGGGTGGGCCCCCGCAGCCGGCCAAAGCCGGCAGCCAGGGCGGCCCGCTCGGCGGCGGGCAGGCGGCGTGGGCCCCGGCGCCAGGTGTCTTCAAAGCGCGGGTGGCGGGCGGTCCAGTCGTGCACCACGCCCCGGGGCGTGTCTTCCAGCCAGCCCAGGCTGTTGCCCGGAAAATAGCCCCGCAAGCGGGTCAGGGCCGGCATCACCAGATGCCACTTGAACAGCAGTTCCAGGCGCCGGCCTGGGGCGTAGTCGCGCCAGTGGGCGTACTGGGCGCCCATGCTGAATACCCGTTCCACCTGGGCGCTGCTCGGCGCAAGCCCGATCAGAAAGCCGCCCACGCTGTGCCCCACCACCTGCACCGGGCGGGGCCCGCCGTCCAGGGTTAGGGCGTGGCGCAGGGCGCCTTCGCAATCGAGTCGTCCCCATTCCAGCCAGCCCGCGTCCAGGGTCTCAAGCCGCGCCGGGCGGGATTCACCGATCCCCCGGTAGTCGTAGCACAGCACATCAAACCCATGGGCGTGCAGATAGGCGGCAAAGCGGTGGTAGTAGCGGCAGCGCACCGAGGTGGCTGGGTTGATGAGTACCACCGGCCGCCGGGCCGCCGTATCCAGGTGCTGCCATACGAAGCCGTGCAGCGGATAGCCATCGGCGGCGGGAAAGCTGACGGGGCGGGCATCCATGGTCGCATCCTGCAGAAACGGGAACCGCCATGCTAGAGCCTTGGGGCGCCGGCTTCAAACCCTGCGGGTGGGTGCCCTTGTTTTTCCACTCGTCGCCGTCACCTAGGAGCGGATCTAACCTTCACACGCTTTTTTGGGAGCATCCCGCCATGAATACCCTGCGCGCTGAACTGCAAAGACTGTTTGCCCGCCCTGGGCAGGAACTGCCCGAAGCCTGGCCCTGGCCGCCGGGGGCTGAGCAACTCACGTTGGTGGACCCGGATGAGCGGGTCTGGACTCTGGTGCTGGGGCTTGCGCCCCAGGCGGGTTGGGGCCCGGTGGCGGCCTTGCTGGACGGGATGGTGAATGAGCTGGAACTGCCCCTGCCGGCGGTGTCCCTGGCCGGGGAGGCGGGCTTCCGGGTGTGGATCTCGCTGGTGGACCCGGTGCCCCTGGTGCAGGCCCACAGCTTTCTGGAGGGCTTGCGCCGGCGCTATCTGGGAGGCGTGGCGGAGCGCCACCTGAGCGCCTTCCCGGGCACGGCAGCGTGTGTGCCCCTGCCGCCTTTGCCCCTGGATGGGGCCCGCTGGCTGGCGTTCATCGACCCGGCCATGGGCAGCATGTTTGGGGACGAGCCCTGGCTCGAAATGGCCCCTTCGGCAGAGCGCCAGGCGGAGCTGCTGGCGGGCTTCAAATCCATCAAGCCCGCAGATTTCGCCCGGGTGCTGGATGAGCTGGACCCGCCCGGGGCGGTGGTGCCCGCGCTCCAGGGCGCCCTGGCCGGTTTTGCCCGGGGCGCGGTGGGTGAGGCTGTGCATCCCGAAGCACCGGGCCTCACGGTGGGGGGCGGGTTTGTGGACCCGAAAAGCTTCTTGCTGGCGGTGATGAACGACCCGGGTGCCCGGGCCGATTACCGGCTGGACGCCGCCAAGGCCCTGCTGCCCTACTTTGAGGGCTTGCCCCGCTGAGCGGGCGCCCCAAACGACCCGGGCCGCCCCCCGTCAAGGGAGCGGCCCGGATGCAGGCCAAAAGGCCGGAGCGGTTTAGCCGAGCTTCTGCTTGAGCAGTGCGTTCACCTGGGCCGGGTTGGCCTTGCCCTTGGAGGCCTTCATGCACTGGCCGACCAGGGCGTTGAAGGCCTTTTCCTTGCCGGCGCGGAACTCTTCCACCGACTTCGGGTTGTTGGCCAGCACTTCGTCGATGATGGCTTCGATGGCGCCGGTATCGGTGACTTGCTTGAGGCCCTGGGCTTCGATGATCGCGTCGGCGGATTCACCTTCCTTGTTCCAGAGCGCGTCAAACACCTTCTTGGCGATGGCGTTGGAGATGGTGTTGTCGGCAATCCGCAGCACCAGGCCGGCCAGTTGGGCGGCGCTCACCGGGCTGGCGCTGATGTCCAGCTCGGCCTTGTTGAGGCGTCCGGCCAGTTCGCCCATCACCCAGTTGGCGCAGGTCTTGGCATTGGCGGCGCCCGCAGCGGCCACGGTGTCCAGGTAGAACTGGGCGCCTTCGCGGCTGGCGGTGAGGGTGGCGGCATCGTAGGCCGACAGCCCGTACTCGCTCTGGAAGCGGGCGGAGAGGGCGGCGGGCAGTTCGGGCAGCTCGCCCTTCACGCGCTCGATCCAGTCGGCGCCGATCACCAGGGGCAGCAGATCGGGGTCGGGGAAGTAGCGGTAGTCGTGGGCGTCTTCCTTGCTGCGC